>CAYNGS010000688.1:0-2101 GCA_964396625.1 uncultured Flavipsychrobacter sp. | reverse complement strand
TTTTTGAATGGCTGTTGCGCCCCAGTTTGAAAGACACGCCGAGGTTAATAGCTATATTACTGAACGGCTGCGAATACGTAGGTTCCTTTGTCCCTGTACTGTCCACGGAAGCATTTTTGCTGTAAGTAACTGTTTGCGGCCCAGACACCTGCGACAAAGAAACACTTTGGCCGTTGGCAGTAACGCCGGTGAGATCCGACTGCTTGATGTTAACCGACAACGACAATAGGCTCACCTCTCCCCACAGGCTTACTTTGTCGTTAAGCTTATACTGCACGCCGGCTGCCGCTGCAAAACCCAATGCGAAGCTGTTCTTGATATCGAAAGTATAATCGTCAACCTCAACTGCCCCCGTACCCGGTGCATTTGATATGATCTGGTCCTGTGTCATTTTCGTACTCAAGGGCAGCGCCAGCCCGAATCGTGAATAGATATTCCAGGGCGCACCACCGGTTTGCAGCACTATGGAAGGAATTAAAATAAGTGGTGATTGTGCCTGCTGCACCACGCTTACATCACTGGCCACGCCGTTGATGTTTACGTTATTGTCATTAAACGTGTATTTTTTGCTTGCGATCCCTACGCCTGCATCCAGTTGCACGCCCACATGATCGCTGAACAGATAACCCAGTCCTAAAACACCCTGGAAACCCGCCCCGAATGAAGCGCTTTTCAGATTATAGGCCTGCAATAAGGTGGAATTATTAAGCGATCCATTGTAGGGCTCACCATTGCCGTCATTGGTCTGGCCCGCCTGCGAAAACGCATAACCTACCCCCAGCCTCAGATAAAACCCCTGCGCAACAACATTTGTTGCTATCGCCAGCAGAATAACTACTATACAGCTTATCTTTTTCATACTATTCATATTGATACCTACACCAAACGATTTAACCGGTCAATTTATTTCTTCATCGCAGCTTCTATTTCCTCCACAGTTATCGGGATACCCTTAAAAAGGTCTATGTTCCCGTTCTTCGTGATCCAGATATTGTTTTCTATGCGTATGCCCATTTGCTCCTCTTCAATATATATACCCGGCTCTACCGTAAACAGCATACCCTCCTTCACTACATCCATATAGCTGCCCACATCATGCACCACTATACCCAGGAAGTGCGTGACCCCGTGATAAAAATACTTGCGGTAGGCGGGGCTTTCCGGGTCCTGGTTCTTAATATCATTTTTGCTGATGAGGCCTATCTTCAGCAACTGTTTTTCCATTTCCTGGTTTATGCTTTTCACATATTCCTGGAAGTGCAGCCCCGGCTTCAATATCTTCTTTCCATAGTTATGTACCGCCAGGCAGGCATTGTAAACCTCTTTCTGCCGCTTCGTGAATTTACCGTTCACCGGTATGGTGCGGGTCATGTCGGCGTTGTAGTTTCCATACTCCGCGCCAAAGTCCATCAGCACCAGTTCCCCGCTCTTGCACTCCTGGTTATTCTCTTCATAATGCAGCGTCCGAGCCCTGTCGCCCGATGCAATGATACAGCCATACGCATGTCCCGTAGCCCGGTTGCGCAGGAACTCGTGGGTTATCTCCGCTTCTATCTCATATTCCATCACACCCGGTTTCACAAATTTCAGCACGCGGTCAAATGCCTTGCCGGTGATGGCTATCGCTTCCTTCGTCAGGTCTATTTCTTCTTTTGTTTTTATACAGCGCAGCTCCTTCATTATCCGTGCCGCACGCTCATAGTGGTGCACCGGGTATTTCTTCATCACGTCGTGCACAAACAGCAGGTCTGTCCGGTACAGCTCCGTATCCAGCCTGTTATGTTCATTTGTGTTCAGGTACACCGTGTCGGCTGTGTTCATCATCACCTGCAGCATGGTATCAAACCCATCCAGCCACTGCACATTTTTTATTCCCGACATTGCTGTTGCTTCGTCCTTGCGCAGCTTATGCCCCACCCATTTTTCCATCAGCTCATTGGGCTTCAGCAGCACCAGCACCTCGCGCATTGCTTTGTCCGGGTTATCGGGATACAGCACCACTATGGTTTTTTCCTGCACCACTCCCGACAGCCACACCAAATCTGCATCCGGCTTGTATCCATACAGGCCGTCCCCGCTCTTCGGAAACACCGGGCTCGCA
>CAYNGS010000687.1:0-2105 GCA_964396625.1 uncultured Flavipsychrobacter sp. | reverse complement strand
ACCATCACTTACGATGGTAAGCCTGTATTGCAATAATCAGTAATTCTTTTACGATGGATACCTCAATTGATAATAATGTAATTACCCGTTCCGACAGCATCCTGGAACGGGTAATTACTTCTACAAAAATACGTGATGCCGTGAAAGGTATTAAAAGGATAAGGCGCTCTCATCGCCAGATACGTGCAGAGAATGTTTTCCGGCGTACACTTGTGATAGTAGCACTGGCCACGGTGGTGCTCGTGCTGGGGATAATGCTGACACTTATTGTGCAGTCGACATTGTCGCTCAAAGCATCGGGTATAAGTTATCTGTGGGGCAAAGTATGGGACCCTGTAAGAGACATTTTCGGTGCGTATCCATTCATCCTCGGAACGTTGCTTACTTCTTTTCTGGCTTTGTTTATCAGCATACCCTTTTCGTTTGCAGTCGGCATCTTTTTAGGGGAATATTATCCGAAAGGATGGGTGGCAAATCTGTTGAAAAATACGGTGGAACTGATAGCTGCCGTGCCCTCTGTTATCTATGGTTTTTGGGGACTTGCGGTTCTGGTGCCTATTGTGCGGAGTTTTGAGGCGAAGATCGGCGTGGATCCTGTGGGACTTGGCATCTTTTCGTCATCATTGATACTGGCTGTGATGATCATACCATACGCAGCGTCCCTTGGCCGGTCGATGATACAGATGGTGCCGTCGAATCTTAAGGAAGCGGCTTATTCTCTTGGCGCAACCCGTTGGGAGGTAATCAGGAGCGTTATTTTACCTTACACCAAATCTGGTTTGTTTGCAGGGATATTATTGTCGCTGGGGCGAGCCCTTGGCGAGACAATGGCGGTAACAATGGTTATCGGTAATACCAGCCTTATCCCGAAGAACATTTTTGCGCCCGGTAATACTATGGCGAGTGTAATAGCCAATGAATTCACGGAGGCTGATCACCCGGTATACCTTTCGGCTCTCATTGAGCTGGGGCTTGTGCTGTTTCTTGTTACTGTTGTCATTAATATGATAGGGAAGAGACTGATCAAAGGATTTACAAATTAGGAAAACTATGAGCCCGCACGTAAAATACAGAATTGGCAAGAGCACCGGATTCCAGATATTGACTGTTATCCTTGCATTTTCCTGTGTCGTGCCTCTTATTTTCATACTTATATACATTATACAGGCGGGCATCACCAAGATCAACTGGCACTTTTTAACAAATCTTCCGAAGCCGGTGGGTGAAAGCGGAGGGGGTATCGCCAATGCGCTTTTAGGCAGTACGATCATCATAGGAATAGCATCGCTGATTGCCATACCGTTTGGGATACTGTGCGGTATTTATCTCAGTGAAAACAAAAAAAGTAAACTGGCCTATTGGAGCCGCCTTTGTGTTGATATTTTGCAGGGAGTTCCATCGATCGTGATAGGTATCGTTGCTTATTTCTGGCTGGTGAAACCTCTGGGTGGTTTTTCTGCGGTCTCCGGCAGTGTGGCATTGTCGATCATGATGCTGCCAATTATTGTGCGTTCTACAGAAGAAACTTTGCTGCTACTACCCGATTCTTTGAGAGAGGCAGCTTTTGCACTTGGGATGCCATTCCACAGGGTGATTTTGAAAGTGATCATTCCGTGCGGTATCAGCGGCATTTTGTCGGGCGTTATGCTTGGTGTAGCGAGGATAGCCGGCGAAACCGCACCGCTATTATTTACTGCATTCGGTAATCCGTATTTGTCCACGAATATTTTCAAGCCCATGCAGAGCTTACCACTTCTGATATTCAACTATGCAACCAGTCCGTATAATGACTGGCACGACCTGGCATGGGGGGCATCCTGCATACTGCTGATTTGGGTATTACTGTTAAACATTTTTACAAAGCTGATCACTAGAAAATGGAAAGTACAATTGTAAAGTCAGTTGATTACAACGCTTACTTTGGAGACAACCACGTTGTAAAAAATGTGAACATAGAGATCCCCCGGAATAACGTAATTGCCGTAATGGGCCCATCGGGCTGTGGAAAGACGACTTTTTTGCGCGGAATAAACCGGATGCATGAATTAATTCCGGGAGCGACCGCGAAAGGTAAAATAATGCTCAATGGCGAAGATGTGCTGGAA
>CAYNGS010000686.1:0-2121 GCA_964396625.1 uncultured Flavipsychrobacter sp. | reverse complement strand
CGAGGCAATGAGCTCTGTTACGTGGAATGACGACGGTTCATTTACAGAAAACGTGGTCAGGACCGCCGATAAAATATCGATTGTAAAGCTGACGCCTGAAACGTTTAACCCTCAAAAAGGAATTGACAAGATACACCAGGCGCTGCTGCTCGGCATCCGCGACTACTTCAGCAAGATGGGTTTCAGAAAGGCTATAGTAGCCTCGTCCGGCGGCATCGACAGTGCCGTGGTGCTTGCAGTCGCCTGTGAAGCGCTTGGGCCCGAAAATGTCAATGCCCTGCTGCTGCCATCGCAGTTCTCTACTGCTCACTCTGTGTCAGATGCCGAACAACTTTCCAAAAACCTCGGAAATCACTTCGATACCATCCCGATTAAAGATGTTTTTGAGTCCTTCGAAAAGGCACTTAGCCCGGTTTTTAAAGACCTGCCGTTCAATGTAGCTGAAGAAAACCTGCAGTCCCGTATCAGGGGCGCCCTCGTGATGGCTATGTCAAACAAATTTGGAACCATACTCCTCAATACGTCCAACAAAAGCGAACTGGCCACCGGCTATGGTACGCTCTATGGCGACATGGCAGGTGGGCTCAGCATACTTGGCGACCTCTATAAAACCCAGGTTTATGCGCTCGCCAATTACATAAACAGGAACAAAGAGATTATTCCGCAGAATATTATCGCCAAAGCACCAAGCGCTGAACTGCGCCACGATCAAAAAGACAGCGACAGCTTACCTGAATACGACATCCTCGACCCGATCCTTTACCAGTATATCGAGCGCATGCAGGGGCCAAAAGAGCTTGTCGGCAAGGGTTTTGACGCTGCGCTTGTGTCCCGCATACTCAGATTGGTAAACACTAATGAATACAAACGCAACCAGTTCTGCCCCATCATCAGGGTTTCACCGAAGGCCTTCGGTATTGGCAGAAGAGTACCTATTGTAGGAAAATACCTGACATAACCTGGCCGCTCCCTCAGCATTCAGCTACTAGGTTTGAAACCACATTTGCGTACGATACGTATATTTCACCATGGCAATAGAATATTCGTTCGCCACAAGGTGGAAAACCGGTGCGCCCCTGCACGATGTCTGGGACGCGGTACGTCTTTCGCTCGAATGGCCTCAATGGTGGAAAAGCTTTACGTCCGTCACAGAGATCGAACCCGGCGATGCAAACAGTATCGGCAGCATCCGACGCTATACGTTAAAAAGCCCTACGAGTTACAAACTTACTTTCGACATGCTGCTTACAGATCGCAACGAGTGCAAAGTGTTATCCGGCAAAGCTACCGGCGAACTGGAAGGCACCGGCACGTGGAAATTCAGCGAACGCAATGGGATAACCTACATCGAATGTTTGTGGAATGTAAAGACAACAAGGGCATGGATGAATTTGTTTGCCTTTATCCTTCGTCCTGCTTTTGAGTACAATCACCGGCTGGTGATGAAAAACGGCGCGAGGTACCTGGAGAAAAAACTCGGCGTGCCCGTTGCCGATATCAGTTAACAGCCGCAGGCCGGTTAGCGCTCCAGAATTTTTTTGCTTGTTCAGCAGCATAGTTCATATCCAGTTCCTTCATGCACTTAAAGTGTCCCCTCGGGCAACGGCTATAGCCCAGTTTACTGCAGGGGTGACACCACAGTTTTTTGTGCTCCATGATCACAGATAAAGGCGATATTCTGTCTTTAAGGTTGTTGTAGCCATAATACGGAAACATGCCCATGCTTGGAGATGTATTGCCCCAAAGCGAAATGACCGGCTTTTGAAAGGCCGCAGCCACATGCATCAACCCGGTATCATTGCTCACGATCACGCGCGCATACTTCACTAATTCGGCCGACTCAGCTATGCTGAATTTACCGCACGAGTTATATATTTTTATCGGGTCCTGTTCCGCGATCTCAAGCCCCATTGCCATATCCTCGGGGCCGCCCAGCAGCATTACCGGGTATGGTATCACCCCACAAAATTTCTTCCATTGGTCTACCGGCAGCCTTTTTGTGAAGTAGGATCCGCCTATCACGCATCCTATAAACCCACCCCAATGACTCATCGGGATGTCGTTGCTGCCAAGTTTCTTATCGTCCCTCAAAAAATAGTCAAGTCCCTTCCCATCATTGTG
>CAYNGS010000685.1:0-2122 GCA_964396625.1 uncultured Flavipsychrobacter sp. | reverse complement strand
GTGAGCGGCTCTTGGCCGCTCACTTTTTTTTACTGATAAGTCAATAAAATTGTTTTGTTATCCCTGTTTGCGGCGGGTGGTTATCTCTGCACTATTTCTTAGTTTTGCCGCATGCATATCGGATTGTATTTCGGGAGTTTCAACCCCATTCATACAGGCCACCTGATAGTGGCAAATCATGTGATCGGGTACACTGAAATTGACAAAATATGGTTTGTGGTTTCGCCTCATAATCCGCTTAAGGACTCGCACTCGCTGCTGAATGAATATGACCGTCTCCACCTTGTAAACCTCGCTATTGAGGGTAATTCCAAGTTCAGGGGCAGCAATGTAGAATTTCATCTGCCCAAGCCATCTTATACGATCGATACCCTTACGTACCTTACCGAGAAATTTCCCTTAGAACGGTTCTCCGTGATCATGGGTGCAGACTGCTTCCAGAACATCCACAGGTGGAAGAATTTTGAGCAACTGGTTTCCCGTTATTCATTTGTTGTTTACAACCGGCCCGGCTTCGACATAGAAGATACCTATGGCGCCGATATAACGGTGTTGGATGCTCCATTGCTCCAGATATCGTCCACATACATCAGGAAGCAGGTGAAGGAAAAGAAGTCGATAAAATACATAGTACCGGACGAGGTGGAAAGTTATATTATTGCTAACAGGTATTATGCCAAATGATGCCGGCCAGAGTGGTTAGGATAAAAAGAGGTTGAGGCAGGTATCGACTGATACATATCATATAATATGATAGCCGGATGTTGTATCTTTGGCATGATATTTATTGATTCTCCTTGAATCCATTTTAATAAATTCAAAAACCAATTTTTATGGCTAAGGTAGGTAACACTATTGCAACATTATTGATCGGGGCAGCCGTTGGCGTTGCTGTTGGCTATGTACTGGCAACTGATAAAGAAACCCGCCAGGAAGACATGGAAAAGATCAAGAAAGGGCTGAACGGCCTCAAGGGCAAGTTTGCCAAGAAGGCTGCCGACATGGAGGAAGAAATATACCATTCTTAATTTCTCATGGGCATTTTAGGAGGGTTAAAAGACAAGATAGTACGGTACCTGGACGTCTATATAAGGTTGATCAAGATCAATTTTATTGGCCGTACGGCCGGGCTATTGAGTTACCTCATGTTTGGAATGATCTGCCTGTTCATTTTTTTCTGCATCATACTTTTCTTAGGACTGGGATTGGTAGAGATGTTTAATGCCATGGGGCTTTCCAAACTCGCTTCGTTTTTTATTACCATCGGTATATATGTTCTGATGCTGATCATTGTCATAGCTTCGCGCAAAAGGATCACCAATTTCTTTTCAAGTGGCATCATCAATGTGTTGACAGAGGATGACGAGCCCGAAAATAAAGAGTAAGCACGCACTATATTTGTATACAATGGCAACCGGAAGCACATCTGTAGCATATAAAACAAAATGAGACTTTACCCGAAAAAACTGCGCAATGTTGAAGACCTGAAGCGGGAAAAACAAAAACTGCTGAAGGAAAGCCGGCAATTGGATAAGGAGGATTTTTTGTCGCTTGATGGGATATTAGGCAAGGGGAAAACGGACAAGGATGGCAATGACGCAGCAGGTATAGGATCACTGCTGGATCTGTTGCCGGTATCGAATCCGTTGGTGAGTCTTGGCGTTAAGATGGCCGGAAAACTATTATCCGGTAAAGGCAAGTCTAAGGAAAAAGACCGCGACCGCGCTGAGCCCGTACGAGGAGATAAAGAGGATAAGAGTTGGATCAAATCTATCGCCGTCGAATTCATTGGCGGTTACCTGAAATGGAAAGCCATCGAGCTATCCTTCAACGGCATAAAACATCTCATAAAAAAGCGTAAGGACAAGCAGTAAGCTGCTGCATTATTCTTTGGTTTCATGCAACGCCAGGATAGGTATGTGGCTATGATGCGCCACAGACCTGGTATGGCTCTTGTGAAAGAGGCCCTCAAAAAACGAATGTTTACGGGGTATCATGATCAGCCAGTCCATGTTGTTCTGCTCAATAAATTGTTCAATGGCCTGGTTGATGTCTGCAACCTCGTATACCAAATGATAATGAGGGTCCACAGAAGCAAGCAAAGTCTTCGCATGCTCATCAA
>CAYNGS010000684.1:0-2122 GCA_964396625.1 uncultured Flavipsychrobacter sp. | reverse complement strand
ACATACAGCAATGCAATTTAAACAGGGCGCTAAGCCGAAGAAAACGCCATCGGCTTCGGAGACAATAATGACCGAGGTCGTATATCCCAACGATGCCAACCCCATGGGTATGCTGCAGGGTGGAAGACTGGTGCAGTGGATGGATACCGCCTCGGCGGTCTGCGCCCAGACACATGCCGAGCGGATAGCCGCCACCATATCAATAGACAAAGTATCCTTTCAGCGACCGGCAAAGGTGGGCGATATCATAACCATAAGGGCTAAAATAACGCGGGCTTTTGAAACATCGATGGAGGTATTTGTGCAGGCATGGGCGAGAAAAGTGCTGAGCCAGGAAACGTACCCGATCAATGAAGCCTATTTTACGTTTGTGGCGGTAGATGACAATGCCCGCCCTACGCGAGTGCCGCTACTAAAGCCGGAGACCGCGGAAGAGAAGGAAAAATACAGGCAGGCGCTGACAAGAAAAGAGTTAAGAAGCAAATGAAGACTGATGTAAAGATCCTCGCTCCGGTGGGGTCATTTGAAAGCCTTGCTGCCGCAGTGCAGGCAGGTGCGGATGCCATTTATTTTGGTGTGGAACAACTGAACATGCGGGTAAAGTCCGCCGCCGCATTCACGACAGATGATATTGCTGTGGTAGCCGAAAGGTGTGATGCACACAACATACGCAAGTACCTGACGCTGAACACAACGGTATACGATTACGACAAAAACCTTTTTTCGGAGATAATACTGAAAAGCAAGGCCGCGGGAATAGACGCCATTATTGCCAGCGATTTTGCGGTCATTGGTGAGTGCCGGCGGCAAAGCATGCCGGTGCATATAAGTACGCAGGCAAACGTGACGAACCTTGATGCTGTAAAATTCTTTGCTGCCTATGCTGACCTTGTGGTGTTATCGCGTGAATTGACGCTGAAGCAAATAGAGGCGATCGTAAACGGCATAAAGCGATCCGATGTGCGGGGGCCGGGTGGTGAGCTGGTGAAAATAGAAGTGTTTGTGCACGGCGCTTTGTGTATGGCGATATCAGGCAAGTGCTACCTGAGCCTTCACTCTAATAATTCATCGGCAAACAGGGGCGCATGCGTTCAGAACTGCAGGCATAAGTACCTGGTGACCGATAAGGACAACAAGCAGGAACTGGAGATAGACAACGAATACATCATGTCTGCCAAGGACCTGTGTACCATAGACATCCTGGATAAGATCGTGGCCACAGGAGTGTCCGTACTGAAAATTGAGGGGCGCGGCCGCACTGCGGATTATGTTTTTGAAACGGTGAGATGTTATAAAGAGGCCATAGCAGCTATAGAAGAGGGAAGTTATACCGATCAAAAAACGACACGGTGGAAGAAAGAACTATCTGCTGTTTTTAACCGGGGTTTCTACGAAGGTTACTACCTCGGCAGGAAGCTCGGCGAGTGGAGCGATGCCGATGGGTCGAAAGCTACCCAAAAGAAAGTATATGTGGCGCAGGGTGTAAGATACTATCCGAAAATAAAGGTAGCCGAGTTCCGGCTTGAGAGCGGGCAACTGAAAGTGGGAGACGAAGTGCTGATAATAGGGCCTGTGACGGGGATAATCCGTCAACGGATAGAAAAAATACATGTAGACAACGGGCCGGTGCATGCAGTAGAAAAAGGCAGCAGTTTTACGGTGCCATTTGAAACAGCGGTTCGGCCCGCCGACAAACTGTACAAACTGATAGAAACGGAATATGCCGACAATAGTCCACTATAGGGATAAGTGCATAGGCTGTAACGTTTGCTACGAACTGTGGCCGGTACGATGGCGTATGTCTACAGTGGACGGAAAGGGCACATTAGTGGGTGGAATGAGAAAGAAGGATCTTTATATAGTGCAGATCTCTGATAGCGAGGAGTCGATAAATCAGCAGGTGGCAGCGGCGTGCCCTGTGAAAATAATCAAGATACACTGACCCTTCCGGGGACAGCGAACGAATGGCACCTTTCCGGGTTTCAGGTCACCGGCTCGAAATGAGCGGTAAAATGACGCAGGAACCTGGGTTCCTTAGTGATCCGAAGCCCTCTTGTATTTTTTGCATTCCTGATGATCTCGTCAAACACCTCGATCACATAGTCGATATGGCTTTGAGTGT
>CAYNGS010000683.1:0-2125 GCA_964396625.1 uncultured Flavipsychrobacter sp. | reverse complement strand
GAATTCGGGCCTTATCGTTAACCCGCAATTCAGGAACGCCGGATTGGCGAAAGCGATTAAGGAGCGTATCTTCAAACTGTCCCGCACAAAATACCCTAACGCAAAAATATTCGGACTAACCACCGGGCTGGCGGTCATGAAGATCAACTCCGAATTGGGCTACGAACCGGTAACCTACTCCGAACTTACCCAGGACGAAGAGTTTTGGGCCGGCTGCAAAAGCTGCGTAAATTACGATATTTTGATGAGCAAGGGCCGCAAGAACTGCATGTGTACGGCGATGTTGTTTGATCCGGCGGAAAAAGCGAAGGAGATAGAGGAAAAATCAAAAGAAATGGTGCGCAAGGCGAACCTGTTTAGCCGGATTGAAAAGGTGCTAAAGAGTTTCAGCCAGGATTTAAAATTTTTATCAGCGTAGAGACGGAATGCATTGCGTCTCTTATCGGGCATTACGGAGACGCGCAAAATGTTGCGTCTCTACACAAATGAACATCAATGAAAAAAAAGGTCGTTTTAGCATATAGTGGAGGTCTCGACACCTCGTTTTGCTGTATATACTTAACCCAGGATTTAGGTTATGAAGTTCACTCAGTTATCGTAAATACCGGCGGCTTCAGCGAAGAAGAGTTAAAGAATGTGGAAGAACGCGCCTATAAGATGGGCGTTACATCGCATCACGTGGTGGATGAAACTGAGAACTTTTACAATACCTGTATCCGCTTCCTGATTTACGGCAACGTTTTAAAAAATAACACCTATCCCCTTTCCGTAAGTGCGGAGCGGGTTAGCCAGGCAACTGCCATTGCTAATTATGCAAAGGAGATCGGCGCCGAATTTGTGGCCCACGGTAGTACCGGTGCTGGTAATGACCAGGTACGGTTCGATATGATCTTTAATATCCTGGTGCCTGAGGTGCAGATCATCACCCCTATCCGCGACCTGAAATTAAGCCGCGAAGCGGAGATCCAATACCTGAAAGATCACGGTGTGGGGATGAACTTTGAAAAAGCGAAATATTCGATCAATAAGGGTATTTGGGGGACTTCGGTAGGTGGTAAAGAAACACTGACATCTAACTTAGGCTTGCCCGAAGAAGCCTGGCCAACCCAGGTTACCTCAACAGAAGCAAGAAATCTTGAGCTGGAGTTTGAAAAAGGTGAGCTTTGGGGCATCGACGGCCTAAAATACGACCATCCTACCAGGGCCATACAAGCCCTGCAAGCCATCGCACAGCCCTATGGTATCGGCAGGGATATACATGTGGGCGATACCATCATTGGCATCAAAGGCCGGGTTGGTTTTGAAGCAGCTGCACCGATCATCATCATCAAAGCACATCATACTTTGGAAAAACATGTGCTCACCAAATGGCAGTTATCATGGAAAGACCAATTGTCATCTTTCTACGGCAATTGGCTGCACGAAGGGCAGTTCCACGACCCCATCATGCGCAATATCGAAGCGTTTTTATCCGACACCCAGCACAATGTAAGCGGTAAAGTGTTTGTACAACTGCATCCATACCGTTTCCAGGTGATTGGGATTGAATCAGCACATGATCTGATGTCTAATAAATTCGGCAGCTACGGCGAAATGAATAATGCGTGGAGTGGCGAAGATGTTAAAGGTTTCTCCAAGATATTCGGCAACCAGGTAATGATCTATCATAAGGTTAACCCCCCAACCCTATAAAGGAGGAGTTAAAATGTATAGCTATGAGTGTAAATAACAAAGTGCTTGTTGGAATTGTGGGAGGTGCCGGGTATACCGGCGGTGAAATGCTGCGTATACTGCTGAACCATCCCAACGTGGAGATCGCTTTTGTGCACAGCAGCAGCAGCGCCAATAAACATGTTTACGAAGTTCACACGGACCTTTTTGGCGATACCGACCTGAAATTTGCAGCGGAACTAGCTTATAATATCGACGTTTTGTTTTTGTGTGTAGGCCATGGCGATGCCAAAAAGTTTCTGGATGCAAATCCGATACCCGATAATATTAAGGTGATCGATCTTAGCCAGGATTTCCGTTTGGCTCAGTCATCAAAGCATAAAACCAAAAGTTTTGTTTACGGCCTGCCCGAATTAAACCGTGAAGCGATAAAAGAGGCAAACAACATTGCCAA
>CAYNGS010000682.1:0-2130 GCA_964396625.1 uncultured Flavipsychrobacter sp. | reverse complement strand
TGAACGTGTTTTTTGTAATAGGAGACAAGGTCATTACACCCGATGTTACTCAGGATACTATTCTCGAAGGTGTGACACGCGACAGCGTAATCACCCTGCTACGCGAAAAGGGCGTGACCGTGGAAGAGCGGCCGTTAAGCATTGACGAAATAGAAGCAGCCTACAAAGCGGGACAACTCAAAGAAGCCTTTGGCACAGGCACTGCTGCTTGCATCGCCCCCATTTATGCGCTTACATACCGTGATGACAAAATGGTATTGCCGCCAGTGGAGAATTGGGACACAGTGAACTGGCTGAAGAAAGAACTGGCAGATATCCGATACGGTCTGAAAAAAGATACGCACGACTGGATACTGAAAATAGGGTAGCATCTGGTGCTATTTCAACATATGTCTGACGGAAGCCCCAACGATGTATATCGTAAGTATGGCCGTGATGTTGGACAGTATGCCCACATACAGATTGGTCAATAGATTGTTGAAGTACTTGTGTGCTATGAGTGTATACAATTGACTGACGCGAAGATCAATAGTAGAAATATCCACGTTCCACCATCAATGCTCATAATGAACGTGAATAGGTTTTGTCCTGAATAATCCAGAACAAGCATGATGAGAAATATTGCTGCTGTAGTAAATGCAGTTGCTTTGGAAAGACGCATATTCAAAGTTAACAGTATTTGCTGCTTGTTCAAAAGCACTCTTATTGATCATGACGTTGTCGTCTTTGACCTATGACCAACACCGGCAGATTTGTGGTCTTCGCGAATATTTTTTATTTGAATAATACTATTTTATTCGCTATTTTCGTTAAAGAAAAGTCGCTAAACGACTATTATTCCTGTACCCGGAAACCACCCTATGATGAGGATAGCTATTACAATAATAGCAGTTATTATTTTTTTTTCTGATCCGGTCGTTTATGGCCAGGGCTGGAAGTGGTCTGCGGGGTGTACAGGTGGCAGTGAGGGCACGGCAGTTGCCAGTGATATCTGGGGCAATTCTTATGGAGCGGGATTTAGTAACCCTGCCAACGGCACGCTCACTTTCGGGCCGGTCACACTTTCCAATCTCGGCAGTTCGGCGGCGGCAGTGGTGAAGTATGATACCAAGGGCAACCTCGTATGGGCAAAAAGTACGCACAACGGTTTTGCCCGGCCACTCGGCATTGCAACCGATGTTCATGGCAGCCTGTACGAACTTGGATATTACACATCTGCAACGCTCGATTTTGGCTCCGTTACCCTGACAAGGCCTTCACCCGACTCGGAACTTTTTCTTGTAAAGTATAGCCCCTCGGGAAATATAAGCTGGGCAATAAATGTTTGTAAGGGCTACTTCTCGGGCGGTATTGCGTCGAACGGGGATGCAATTTTTATAACGGGTGCATTCAGGCAATCCACAAATACTATTGGTTCCTTCACACTGAATAACGCAGACCCATCCGGGACTTCCTACGACCTCTTCGTTGCGAAACTTGACACATCGGGCAATGTGGTTTGGGCAACCAGCGCCGGCGGCAGCGGCAGTGAATTCACAGACGCGATAGCAGTGACACAATCAGGCAACACTTATATCAGCGGCAGGTACAATTCCCCGCTGCTCGCTTTGGGTCCAAATACCTTGCTCACGTCAGCCAACAGCCTTTTCGTTGCAAAACTTGACGGGGGAGGAAACATTCTTTGGGGCAAGCTGGTCGGCGGCAACAGTGATTTTGTGACCAATGTGGCAACTGACCCACTGGAAAATGTCTTTATCACAGGTTCGTTTTTTAAGACCACACTGACCTTTGGCTAGACGTCATTTACTTCGGATATCTATGCGCGCGTCTTCCTTGCAAAATACGATGCGCTCGGTAATGTGAACTGGGCAAAACAAGTACCAGGTAACAGCAGCATATTTGCATACGGCATCACCGCCGACCTGTGCGGCGATGTCTGGATATCCGGCAGTATTCCCAGGGATACAGGACTGGTCAATATCGAGGGTAATATTGTTAATCTGCCGACGGGCAGCCGTGATCCGTTGTTCATCGCTCAGTGGGATGCCGTGGGGACTTACCTAACATCAGCCGCTTTACCTACGGCCGGCGATGATGGTTCTGCACTCAGCACAGATGGGGTAGGGAACC
>CAYNGS010000681.1:312-2136 GCA_964396625.1 uncultured Flavipsychrobacter sp. | reverse complement strand
AAATATAACAACCTTAGCCGGAGGTAAAAACTATGCCTCGACGACACTGCTGACGGGCATGAATTTAAAAAGTTAGAGCAACTGAAGTGGTTCTATGACAACCACAGCTTTGCTATACAATCGGTTATTTTTACCAACTCATCATAGGTGTTGGGTTTGGTCAGGAAACAATTCGCACCAAGCCGGTAAGATATTTCGCGGTCCTTGTCGGACGAGGAAGTTGTTATCACCACGACCGGAATTAATTTGAGGTCGTCGCTGTTCTTAATTTCCCTGAGCACGTCGCGACCGTCCTTGCCCGGCATGTTCAGGTCGAGCAGTATGAGCGAAGGGTGTTTTTTTGCGGTTGCTTCTGTGAAATGATATATTAGCTGGTCTCCATTTTTCATGAACACATATTCCTGGCGATGGTTGTTTTCAAGAAACGCGTCCCTGATCGATTCCCGGTCATCCTGATCATCGTCTACGATAAAAACGGAATGTTTCTGCTGTTGATTCATCTGCGGTAATAACTACATAAATATATAATAATACAGCGATAAACGATATATATTAAGTATAAAAATATGCGTAATTTCTACATTTTAGTATCGGTAGGGATAATAATGGTAAAAGTGGCGCCCTGGTTGAGGCTGCCATTCGCGAAAATGGTGCCGCCATGGTTTTCAACTATTTTTTTGCAGATCGCGAGACCAATACCTGTTCCGTCATATTCGCTTTTGCCGTGCAGTCGTTGAAATATTGTAAATATCTTATTGGCGTATTGGTTGTCGAAGCCTATGCCGTTGTCGGAGATCTCAATTTGCAGGTATTTTTTTGCCTTTGTCATGCCGTATTGCTCCACAGATTTGTAGTTGAGTATCTTTTGCGACACCTTTATTCGGGGTGGCACTCCTTCGCGGGCAAACTTCAGGGAATTGTTGATCAGGTTTTGGAATAATTGACGCAGCTGGGACGGAACAGCAGATATGGTCGGCAGTTTCTCGGTTTCAACAACTGCCATGCTTTCCTCTATCTTATGATCCAGAGGCAGAAGTGCTTCTTCAATGATCGTGTTAAGATTGCAAGGCTCATATGCATTGTTCCCTAAGATAGTCGATACAGAAAGCAGATCATTGATCATGGTCTGCATCCGGTTTGCTGCGGTATAGATCTTATTCAGGTATAGTTTTCCATCGGCGTTCAGCGTTGCCAACTGGGTGGTCAGCAGCCTGTCGCAGAAAGTGGTTATTTTTCTAAGGGGCTCCTTCAGATCGTGGCTTGCAATATAGGCATACTCCTCCAGGCTGGTGTTTGATTGTTGTAACTGCAGGTTTTTTCTGAAAAGCGCCTGCTCGGCAGCTTCCTGGTTGGTAATATCTATCGATACATTCAGTACGCTCTCCACGAGGCCACTCTTGTTACGCTCGAATATTGTGCCGTACGTATGAAACCAACGGTATTCCCCCGCTTTATTCATCAGGCGGTATTTGAATTCGACGATCGGTTCGTTGTCCGTGTGCAGCAGCCGGTTGGCCTCTTCGAGAGCGGCCGTGTTTTTTTCCATTAACAACGGCAGGTCGTCCGGATGCATGATCGACACCATGAATGAAACGCCTTCTTCCATTATTCTTGCAGCAGGGTAGCCAAGGAATTTTTCAACAGCATCGTTTATGAACGAATATTTGCCGGTATTAACGTTGTATGCCGCGATTATCGATGGCGTAACATCGGTGATTTTCTCAATGAAGTCCCTGTAGTCCTTCAGTTGCTGCTCTACAGCTTTTTGCTGTGTGATATCCTGTAGTGTCCCGAATATCCTCGTCGGATTTTCCCCGGTCTGCT
>CAYNGS010000681.1:0-302 GCA_964396625.1 uncultured Flavipsychrobacter sp. | reverse complement strand
TGCTCCAGTTCGCCTCTTGCATGCAGGGTTTTTGTTGTGCCGTCCCTGAGCAAGATGCGATAGTTGAAGTCAAAGGGCTCTTTTGTTTCAATGGTGTGTGCAATGGCATTGCTGATCACCGACTGATCTTCGGGTTGATTATATTGCTCGAGCGAAAAACTATTGTCCAGTGATCCCGGTTCCAACCCGTATATCCGGTATACTTCGTCAGACCAATCCAGTTTTTTTGTTTCCATATCCCACGACCAGTTGCCGATGTGGCTGATCGCCTGGGCCTGTTTATATAGATACTCACTCTGCTG
>CAYNGS010000680.1:0-2143 GCA_964396625.1 uncultured Flavipsychrobacter sp. | reverse complement strand
TACTACAGACAAGGCAGCAGCACAGGAAGGCCTCACAAAGGTTATATCTATGATCGACAAGCTTGCAAAACGCAACATTATTCATAAAAACAAAGCAAGCAACATTAAATCCGGCATCGTAAAAAGGGTTAATGCTATAGCTTAAATCATACTCATCATACACATTGACAGCCCCGGTATATCCGGGGCTTTTTCATTTCATGTCGTGCCCGCCCTGCTGTTAAAAAAAACCTAAAGCCGGCTTTATTATTTTTATTTACGAAAATATTCGTAGGTTTGTGTACGAAATCATTCGTAAGCAACAAATATTTCAGATAAGACATGAATATCAAACCTACTGACAGCGAGCTGGAGATACTGAACATTCTTTGGGACAAAGGCCCCAGTACCGTACGCGAGGTGCACGAAGTGCTGGAGAAGAACAAAGATGCAGGCTACACCACAACCCTCAAGCTAATGCAGATCATGCACGAAAAAAACCTGCTGAAAAGAGACGTAACCGCAAAAAGCCACGTGTACACAGCAAACATATCGCAGGAGAAGACCCAGGGGCAACTTGTAAAGCGGATGATCGATAATGTGTTCAACGGGTCTGCTTCCCAACTGGTAATGCAGGCGCTGGGTAACCACAAACCGAATAGTGACGAGCTGAATGAAATAAAGAAATACCTCGAAGAAATGGAAAAAAAGAGCAAATAAAAAATCAGAACCAATCATTATGTAACACTAAAATCAGTTTTATGAACACGCTATCTGCTACAACATCATTACTGACACATTCGCTCGCCTGGGCTTTGTTGTACTCCCTCTGGCAGGGCCTGCTGATCTTTTTTACGTTGTTTGTTCTGCTAAAGGCGCTACCCTCCCTCAATGCCCGAACGAAATATTATTTGTCATTTGGTGCACTTACAGGCATTTTCCTGTGGTTTGCAGACACCTGGGCCACACAATACCAAAAGCTGAAAGGAATAACTGTTTACGTAACACAGAATAGCAGCGATGGCAGCATTGCAACTACCTACCCAATAAAAACATTTGCACAGCAACATCCGGGGAATGCGCTTATAAACAGCCTTATGCCGCAGATAGAAAAATACTTCCCTTTTATCATTGCTATCTACTCCATCGGATTGCTCTTCATGCTCATACGGTTTATACTGAACCTGTTCCAGGTCAACGGACTGAGAAGGCATGGGTTGATACAACCAGACGCCCGGTGGACGGACTTCATCTCAGTGTGGCAACAAAAATTCGAAATTGTGCAGAACGTAAAATTATACTTATCTGAGCGCGTGACCGTGCCTATGATGCTGGGCGTACTAAAACCAATCATCTTGTTGCCTGTCGCTACCATCAATCATCTCTCCGCAGAGCAGGTAGAGGTCATACTGATGCATGAACTCGCTCACATAAAACGCCAGGATTACCTGCTGAATATTTTACAGACCATTGCCGAGACCATCCTGTTCTTTAACCCCTTTGTCTGGCTGCTATCGTCAATAATAAAAAGGGAAAGAGAACATTGCTGCGACGATATGGTCGTAGCCAGCGCTGCTGATCCCCTACCCTATGCACGTGCGCTCGCCATCCTGGAAAACGACAGGATGAATACCAACTCCCTCACACTGGCATCCACCGGACGAAAAAATATATTGTTTCACCGCATAAAAAGGATCATGGAAATGAAAAAGAAAAACCTCAATTACAGCCAGCTTACTATTATCATAGTGGCCATTCTCGCACTTGCTTTTACGATAACGATGTTCACTTTTACTCCGTCGCTTGCTCAAAAAGCGAAGACAGATGCACCAGACTCAACAAAGAAAAACAGCTACCATTACAAAACTGTAACTGTTGACAAAAATGGCAAGAAAACGGTGACGGAAGAACAAACATCTGCGTCCAAAGCAGGTAAAAAAAATAATGACAACGATGATGTCGATGTAAACGTTTCCATCAACGATGATGAGGACGGCGCTAAATCAAAAGACAAAACATATGCGTATACTTATTCCTACACCGACGGCGATGACATTAAAAAAATGGTAAAGGAGATTACCGTTACAGCCAACGAAATGATGGAGAACGGAATGAAGATGATGAAAGATGTGGACTGGAATGAAGTGAAAGACGAAATAAACAA
>CAYNGS010000679.1:0-2143 GCA_964396625.1 uncultured Flavipsychrobacter sp. | reverse complement strand
CAAGTGTCGATGTATAGCTGTCCCATATTTTAGTGATCACATGGTTCTTCGACACTTCCACTACCCGGTCGCTCACTTGCAGCAGCGCGTTTACAATAGTTTCAACTTCATGAGAGGAATTTTGTGCCATAATTTTACAGTTTACGCAAACCAAAGATCCCGGTTATATGATCGGCAATGCGCCCTGCGGTCTTACCATCCCATAGCTCCGGTATGCTTCCTTTCTTCCAATTTCCTGAAAACAATCTTTCAAATGCGGGGGCGATGCTTTTCGGATCTGTGCCGAGCAACTCATTTGTACCAACGGTACACGTCTCAGGCCGTTCCGTGCTGTCCCGAAGGGTCATGCACGGCACCTCCATCACGGTTGTTTCCTCGGTGATTCCACCCGAATCGGTTATAACTGCCTTCGCATGCTTTACAAGATAGTTAAATTCGAGATAACCCAGCGGCTCAATAATATGAAGATCGGGGGTGGCAACACCTATCGTTTCCAGCATTTTTGCCGTGCGGGGATGTACCGGAAAGATGATCGGCAGCCCACGGGATGAATTGACGATCTCTGTTACCAGTTCTTTCAGCTTCTCCCTGCTGTCCACATTGGCAGGCCGGTGCAGCGTCATCACTATGTACCCTTTGTCGGTAAGTTTAAAATTATCCCATAAGGCCGGCTTCTGAAACCTCGGCATCTGCTTATACAGCGTATCGATCATGGTGTTGCCCACGAAGAATATTCTGTTGTCAGTTACCCCCGCCCTGCGCAGGTTATTATTAGCCACTTCCGACGTCGTAAAAAAGTAGTCGGTAATAGCGTCTGTAACGATCCGGTTTATCTCCTCCGGCATTGTCATGTCGCCAGACCTTATGCCGCCCTCCACATGGGCCACCTTTATGTTATACACCTTTTTCGCTGCTATCGAGCAGGCCATGGTAGACGTCACATCCCCCACCACCACGCACAGATCGCATGGTTTCTCAAGCAGCAGCTTTTCATAACCCATCATTATTTTCCCGGTCTGTTCTGCCTGTGTGCCCGAGCCCACCTCAAGGTTGTAATGCGGCGCAGGTATGCTCAGTTGCTCAAAAAAATCGCCGCTCATCTTTTTGTCATAGTGCTGCCCGGTATGCACCAGCCTGTATTGCATATCCACACCCGACTTTCGCCGCGCTTCTATCGCTTCAATTATCGGCGCTATTTTTATAAAATTTGGCCGTGCCCCGGCAATTATATCTATCAGCATTTAAGAACCAATTATTCCCAACCCAAAAAGAAAGTATTTCAAAATATATTTTTAGTAATCAAAATCATCGCACTGAAACGGCACCAATGCCAGATGCATGGCTCCCCGTAACTTGTCCCGATTTTTATCAGTATGGGTTCAGAGGTACCCAATCCCGCCGTTGTAAACTCTCCACCGCCGCCAGGGCGGCCAGTGTAGTGTTCACCAGCTCATCAAACGGTATCAGTGCCTTGCCACCACTCTTCACCCGTTCTGTAAGCAACTTGAACTGCGCTGCATGGCCCTTATCTACGTTCGTTTTCAGCCTGGTAAAATTTTTAGTGCCGAACCCCTCCGTTATCTGGAAATTGTCTGTTATTATCGTGCGCTCCTGCGAGTAAACCTCTATCCGCTCCTTGGCATACGCCTTGCTGCCATTTGCAAAATAATTGATGACCCCTGTACTGCCGTTCTCATATTGCAGCAGTATTGATGCATTGTCTGTATTGGCCTGCGGGTTCACGCCCATGGCATTCATACACACTGCCTTTATTCTGCTGCCGGTGAGGAAGGTAATAAGGTCCAGGTAATGGCAAGCCTCGCCTATAATGCGGCCGCCACCGGTTTTAAGGTCATGCACCCATGAGCTGGCAGGTATGTTCCCCGCATTCATGGTAGCGATAACATTCATAGGGTCACTGCCCACTGCTTGCTTCACCTGCTGCATATGCGGAGAAAAACGCCGGTTGAATCCCACTGTCAATGTTTTTTCGCCGGTATATGCACTGAGCACCTCATCCAGTTCCTCGCGGCTGATAGCAAGGGGTTTTTCCACAAACACATGCTTTCCCGCCCTCAGGCTCTCTGCGGCCATGCGTGCATGTTCATTATGCCTTGTCGTTATGATCACCAGGTCTACTGTA
>CAYNGS010000678.1:0-2144 GCA_964396625.1 uncultured Flavipsychrobacter sp. | reverse complement strand
GTATAACTTTTCAATAGCGGATTCGCTGATCACTAACTTCCATCTGCCTAAGACCAGCCTCATGATCATGGCCTGTGCTTTTGCCGGTTACGACCTGATGATGCATGCTTACGAAACGGCTATCAAGGAAAAGTATCGCTTCTTCAGTTATGGAGATGCTATGCTGGTGATATAGGAATTTCAAAAAAGTAACTTGTAGTTTTCAAAAATATACAGCGCACCGATAACGTGCGCTTTTTTTTGTGCTATAACTTCGTTTTGTAATAATACCGGTCTGTGCTTTTTACATCTTTAACTGAGTTGCGCAAGTTTGTGTATCGCCATTGTGGATTATGGTATCCCGGTATATTGAAATCCAGGGTTTTCCATTATTATCCTGTGTACTATAATACCCACTGCCCCTGCCCATAAAGGTGTAGCCTTTGCAGGTTTGTACGGGAATCGCTACACCGCCTCCGCAGCTAATATGTGCGTACACGACAATACTATCACCGAGGCCTCTGAAATTTTTTATGGCAAGAACATTTGGCTGGCCGGCAACCGGATCTACTATGGCCTGGTAGGTGTACCAGATATCGCCGAGCGACAAATGACCGCAGGGATCGCTTCCGTTATAGATGCCTGTTAATCCGGTAGCGCAATCCCTGACGGCGCCCACATGGATGCGAATTGGGTAGATGTTGCTTCCGATGGGAGTGGTTACAAAAACGGTTGCAGCGTATATGCCGGTATCGGTTTGTGCAGAAATGTTGAATTCGATGATATAGCTCAGCTCGAAATTTACTGAACCGGGTGTACAGGAGAAACCGGGCGGCAGGCCGCTCACTGAACAGGTGACCGGAAAATTCTCAGGGTTACCGCTCAGTAGTCTAAAATCTAACCGCAGCGAAACTGATGAACTGTCGCGCAGACTTATGGTGATAGCGCTGTCTTTCAGATTCCCAGAACTGCTTCCGAAATCGCTATACGCAGCAGCCAAAATGTCGAACGTTGGCGCTGCAGTGCTTTTTGGAATCGGAGTGATCTTATAGCACGATGCATATGTCAATAGAACAGCGATCAAAAAACTGATTTTTTTCATAACGTTTATATCTTTAGTAAGAGCCCCCCGTTTATTATTCCCTTGTACCCGATGCCGACCTCTGCAAACACACTGAGCCTGCCACCGTATCTTATTCCGATGGGTGAGTAGTAGCTATTGATGTGCACTTTGTTGTGGTAGAACTGTGTTTCGCTGCCGAGGCTGTTGTGTCCGTTGTAGTACTGAGACAGGTAGTAAGTGGTACTGTAGGCATCTATTTCGTTCTGGTAGGTGACCCCGATGCCACCTGTGGTATAGAGCATACTCAAGTCATTGTGTGTGTAAAATATGGATATTTCGGGTGCACAGGTAAAAGCCTGTCGTTTGAAAGTGCCGAGTTGTATGGTTTGCCAGTCATAGGCGCCACCGATATTGACATTCTTCTGCCAGTCGCCGCTTTCATTTTCGTATGCACCCGAAATGCCCAGGACAATACGTTCGCTAACGAAGAATTTGACAGAGAAGCATGCGGTGCCGGAATAGTGTTTGACAATGTACGTCTTAAAGCTCGGGGCCAGGATAAAACCGAATTCGTAACCATCGAACAACTGATCTGATGAGCCTGCACCTATACCGGCGCTGAATTGGACATGTGCATCAGGCTGCTGCGCATCGGCGGGCGTAACGGAACCCAAGGTTAGCAGAAACGCCAGTAACTTGAGGAGGCTGTTTTTCATAAGGAAACAGGTTATGTCAATTTTATTTTTCCGACTTTGGGACTTTGCAAACAAGACTGTATTTATAATCAGACTTTTTATAAGGTATATTTCATTCTATTCAACAATAATTTATACGTAGCAATTATCTTGCCAAATTCTTATGGGAGTGTTAAATAAATGTGCATTACTTTCCCGTTTCGTCGGAATTTTGTTTTCGAATTAGTTTGAACCGCGTATTTTTGGCAAAACCAATATGCAACCAGAAATAAGGTCCATCATACAAGCCTCAATTGATGTAAAGCAGGGAATTCTTTCTGATGCTGAATTAACCGGGAAAATAGAAGAAGTGACTACGCTCATTGCTGCTGCATTTGCAAATGGCAACAAGGTGTTGTTTTGCGGTA
>CAYNGS010000677.1:0-2145 GCA_964396625.1 uncultured Flavipsychrobacter sp. | reverse complement strand
CGATGGCGCCAACTTACTGGTGATGATGTTTAACCCGACGTGCTCGCATTGTGAGGATGAGACCGAACTATTAGAGAAGAATATTTTCTATTTCAAAAAAACAAAGCTGTTGCTGATCGCCAACCCCGTGATGGTACCATACCTCCCGAACTTTGCGCAGAGTTTTCATATTGGCGAATATCCGTCCATCTATTTGGGCACAGACAGTTCGAACTTTATCAGCCAGGTATTTCTGTACCAGGCACTGCCACAACTTAACATCTATGACGGCAAACGCAAGCTGATAAAAACGTTTGCCGGGGAAGTACCGATAGACAGCCTGAAGAACTACATACAATAAAACGGCAATCTCCCCGGAAGAAGTCAGTTTAAGTAACACGTATCTATCAAAAAAAACAGGCTTAAGGAAAAATCAGGCTTAAAGAGGAGAAGAAAAATTTATAAGGCCCCATGGGGTCGGAGTTTTTACACCCTATTATATTACCAGGTTCTTATGCAGTTAAAACCGGGGCATTCATGTTCGAAGTATTGGTATCGACACCTTCTGCTTTATTCTTTACATACTCCTGCACTTTACGAACATAATCGTAATAGCCCATCTGCAGGCGGATGCAGAACACGCTGAAAATAAATACGCTCATACCCAGCAATATGTACATCACGATCGGTTCTACCTTAAGAAAGAACAGGACCATTGAGGCAGCAAACATAAAAGAGCAAAATACCATGATGAGCATTGGACCACCGGCATCGAACTCGCGCATTTTTGATGTAACGATCACTTTGGTGCTACCACCTTCTTCTCTCATTTCGACATCAGTAATAGGCAATGTTTTAATTGCTTCTTCCTGCTCGGCATGGGGAATAATGCGTAATTTCTGGTCTTCTTCAAATACTTCGAAATCCAGATTGTGAATTTTTACATGATTCCCAATCAGCCGGTTTTTCAAGTCCTGCCTGGAAACGGGAAACTTGTAACTTCGTGTCTTTGTGAACATAGGCATGTATTTTTGAATGGTTACAAATGAATGTAAATTAAAGTTAAGCATTATTTTGGGCCATTTACAAATACTTAACTATTAAATTATTATGTTCAATAACCGTGCCAAATATCAGATCAATAGTAATTAATAAATAATTTATAATAATAAATTATTTATTTTATTTTGGTAAATAGTGATCTTTATAGTGTTATAATGGGCTATTTATTTCCAATAATATGGAAATAATTCTCAACCATCTCCCGATAGTATGGTTTTAGTTGCGGCGGGACGGTCTTATACAGCTCTAAAAGCTGCCGCTGATCGGTAATATATTTTTGTAAAGCGGGGGGCAATGGCCTGCTTATATCCTGCGCAGTACGTGACGAACGTTTATCGTCCTGCTCCTGCTCGCGCAGCGATTTCTCGACCTCGAGCATGCGGGTCTCTATCTCCTTCTGACGGAGTAATAAGTCATTGGACAGCCTGCGGTTGACGAGGTCAGTCTCGGTTTTGTCCATTTTCTGTTCCACTTCCCTCAGCTCTTTGCTATTGCCCATACCCTTGCTGTTGAGCAAGCTTGTAAGCTCCTGTATGCGACGGCGAATGGACGCCTGCTGCTCGGCAAGCCTAGCAAGCTGCTCGGCATCGCCGTATTCACCACCGTCGCTGCTGCCCTTGCCGCTGCCCTGGGGTTTGCCGGTTTCTCCGGGTGTTTGCCCTTCGCCCTGCCCGGGTTTCTTTCCACCCTTCTTATTGCCCTGCGACTGCTGCATTTGCTGCATAGCATTTCCTAACTGCTGCTGCTCGGTGATGATATCGGCCATCTGCTGTCCCGGTCCTTTCTTGGGCTTCTTGCCGCCGGGCATGTTGCAACTACCGCTGCTACCATCGTCCTTACCTTCATTCTGCATCTGCATGAGATTGGCAAGAATTTCGTTGAGCATCAGCGCGAGGTTATTGGTATGCGTCATTACATACTGCTGGTCGGCAATGGCGCCGCCAACATTGCGGCTTTCCAATTCGCCTACAGCTTTCTTCATGTTGTACTCGAGCTCGGAAGTCTCTTTGTTGACAACAGCGGGCAGTTTCTCGATGCGTTTGCTTAACACAAACAAGCTGTCCCTTATCATGAGGGAATTGCTGTGCAACCTGTTCTGCCGCT
>CAYNGS010000676.1:0-2145 GCA_964396625.1 uncultured Flavipsychrobacter sp. | reverse complement strand
ACTTTCTTTGCATCTTTCTTCACCACTTTAGTGTCCTTTTTCACCTCGTCCTTTACCTGCGCATAAGAGGTAGTATAGCAGCCAAACGTCATGGCCAGCAGCGCAGATGTGATCAGTTTTTTCATGATTTTAGTTTTAAATGAACAATGGGTACTAGCAACCCAGACTATAAAAATGATGCCCTGAAAAAAAGCGCGATAAGTAGGCAATGGCGAACGAAGGCCATTAACGCCCTCTAAAAAAAGGAAATAAAACGAAACTTGTTGGTGATGTCTCACAATTCAAACCACACCCCATAAACGACCCACCCTCATGTTTCGGATTAAAAGCCGTGGACGTATGCCGGAAATAACCGGGATTGAGGGTGAAACAGTGGAGCTTCGGGCATCTCGGTCTCGGCAGATCGCTTAGTGGAGCTAAGGAAGAAACAATGGGTCACTTTATGTTCATAGCTTGTGGGTACCTCAAAACTTTGGCCAAAATAATATTTTGTATTATTATAAGGCTTAGTATCTTTACGTTGATAAAAATAACTCATGAAGAACACTTTTTATACCCTTCTTATGGTTGCAGGCGTCTGTTTCACCCTTGGTGCATGCAGCAGTGGCGAGTACAATGCAAACCCTTCAAGTCCTGCCAATCAAAGCATAAACCCCCTTGCCCCCCTCGATTCCGCTGGTTTTAATTGGGCGAGTTCGGGCGTACGCCCTCTGAGTGCAACGATAAACGGTGCTGGCTGGGTCGCAAAAGATTCTCTGGGTGGGTGGTTCTTTGACGATTCTACCGGTGCTGACGTCATTTATGGTGTCAGTGGGCTACAGGGCATAAAACTGTATTTATTGGGTGCATACGCAGGTAAAATATACAGCCTGGGATATCATGAGTACAAAACCTGGGGTTTGTATACTGATGTAGACACTTCTCTCGCTGCTGGCCATGCATACTATAGCTATTTTGGCAATTCAGGAGAAGTACAGATCCTTCAAAACGATATACACGCCATTGTGGGAATGTTCTACTTCCAGGGTGCAACATCCACCGGGAATGTTGTAAACGTCACCAACGGATATTTCAGCTGCAATAAGTACTAACCACAAACGGCACATTAAAGATCATAAAAGGCCCCGGACTTTCGGGGCTTTGCTTTTTTGTCGACTTCAGATGTGTTGTACCAACGGCTAAAAATACTAAAACCCCCGCTTGGGGCGGAGGCTCAGTATTTTGTGTAATAATATTTAATTAGGCGATCTCAACTTCAGCACCAGCTTCCTTCAGCTTGTTAGCTATATCGTCAGCCTCGCCCTTGCTCACACCTTCTTTCACGTTCTTAGGAGCTCCGTCTACCAGTTCCTTAGCTTCTTTCAGGCCAAGACCGGTAAGGTCTTTCACTGCCTTAACAACGTTCAGTTTAGATGCACCTGCGCTCTTCAGCACTACGTTGAAAGATGTTTTTTCAGCAGGAGCTGCAGCAGCTTCGCCGCCACCACCCGATACAACAACTGCAGCAGCAGCTGGCTCGATGCCATATTCTGATTTTAATACGTTTGCCAGTTCCTGCACGTCTTTTACAGAAAGGGAAACTAATTGTTCGGCTAATGCTTTTACGTCTGCCATTTTATGTTTTTTTAGTGTTGTTTTAAAAATTGTTTAACTGTACTCTCTTTTATATATTGACTTGGAAGCCTGTTTAATGTGACAATTCGATAATGTAGCGATGTGCAAAGCGCACCCGATTATCAAAACTGTCGGTTTATTCCGCTGGAGCGGTTTCAACTGTTTCAGCACCTGCTTTCGATTCGTGGTGGTGCAACAAGGCAGCCAAAACACGTTTTGCAGGAGATTGCAGCAGTCCGATTACCTCGCCGATCAATTCGTTCTTCGTCTTGATCTTCGTGAGGTTTACCAGTTCGTTATCGCCGGTGAAGACATCGGTGCCAATAAGCGCCGCCTTCAGTGTCGGCCTGTCCTTGCTCGCTGCGTCCTTGCGGAACGAAGTGAGGATCATCGCCGGTTCCTTGGGTGAATCAGAGAACATAAGCGCTGTAACACCATGCAGCGATGCATACACGCCGCTGTATTTGTCATCATTAAAGCTTTCGAGGGCTTTTTTGAGTTCGCGATTCGCGCCGATGCGGGGGAATCCGA
>CAYNGS010000675.1:0-2147 GCA_964396625.1 uncultured Flavipsychrobacter sp. | reverse complement strand
GGCGGCTACCTGCTGTATGAAGGAATACCGGCTGGATTAACAAAAGTAAAACAAAGTTACACGGCTCAGTACTTGTAACTTAAAGTTAGTATTACCGGCGAGGTAATTGCATTTTTGGGCTTTAAATATTTCTTTAGTAACTTTCAAAAAAAATATTCATGAAAAAGGCAACGTTATTTCTTGCGTTATTGGTTTCGATGCTCTCAATGCGTTCATTTGCCCAGGGCAGTGCTGCTTTAGTTCCGACCGTAACCCTCGGTTCTATCGAGGCATCAAAGATCGAAAACGGCAAGGCAGTACCTACGTTTACTACAACCGACCGCATCATTCGCAGCGCAAAATTTATGGCGAAGCCTAATGGTGTCATTACCGGCTATTCTTATACGATAGCAGCAGGCGGTAATACCTACGGTCCATACGAAGTAAAAGGTGCTGAATTGACTGAGCAGGTTATCAGCAAGATCAAGGAAACGAGAACAATGGGTGTTTCATTATTTTTCGATAAAATCCACGTGAACTATAATGGTAAAGAAGTGGTTGCCAACCCAATTGCACTGAAGTACGATCAATAGTTGTCAATATCATACTCTAATAAAGAAGGAGCGCTTTTGCGCTCCTTCTTTATTAATTCATTATTCGCTCGGGTCGGTTATGAGACCATTTCTTTCTCTTTTACAAACTCCATTGCTTTATTGACCATATTTTTTGAACCAATGAATATCGGAGTGCGTTCATGCAATTGGGTAGGCACAATGTCCAATATATTTTTTGTACAGCTCATCGCCTTACCACCTGCCGCTTCTATGATAAAAGCCATCGGGTTGCATTCATATTGCAGGCGCAGCTTACCATTCGGCGAGCCCTTATCACTGGGGTAAATGAATATCCCGCCCTTGATCAGCGTGCGATGCAAATCTGCAACCATCGACCCGATATAGCGGTGGCTGTAGGGTCTGCCCTCTTCTTTATTGCTTTCCATACAATAATTCAGGTAAGCCAGCATGCCCTCATTGCACTTAACACTGTTGCCCTGGTTAATAGAGTATATCTTGCCATTCTCCGGGCATTTGATATTTGGGTGTGACAGGCAAAATTCGCCGATAGATGGCTCTAACGTAAACCCATTCACACTAAGTTTTGTAGCATATACCATCATCGTGCTCGAGCCGTATATGATGTAACCGGCCGCCATGAGTTTATTGCCCGGCTGTAGAAAATCGGCCTCAGTGCAAGGCTTGCCTAGCTCACTTACCCGGCGGTAAATGGCAAATATTGTACCAATCGGTGCGTTTACGTCGATATTGGATGACCCGTCCAGCGGATCGAAAAGGACCACATATTTTGAGTTAGCGGAGAACGTATCCTCGTACGACACATGGTTATCATTCTCTTCTGAGGCAATACCCGCGCATTCGGCACTGCCCTTCAAAATATTAATAAGGGTCTCATTCGCATACACGTCCAGTTTCATTTGCTCTTCACCTTGCACATTGGTAGCCCCGTGCTTGCCCAATATATCTACCAACCCGGCCTTACGTACCTGTTTATTGATGATCTTTCCTGCAAGCCCAATATCCCTCAATAATGAAGACAACTCTCCTGTAGCCTGTGGAAATTTCCTTGTTTCCTGGATGGTGAACTCATCCATCGTGATTAACTTACTCTGTGACATTGTATTACGAACTATATGTTCATGCAAAATTAACAATAAGATCGCAAAGAAAGCTCTTTATAGTTGGCATTGTTTTTATTGCATAGTGATATACTCGTATAATGACTTTCCGGATATTCTTATTCAGCACCCTTCTGACCGCGTTTTGTATATCATTGAACGGATGTGTCATATTGCATCCAAGTTCCAAGCATGGGTTCAATGATGGCATCTATCAAACCGGTAAGTTTTCGCACAATAAAGTCTATGTCCTGAAGGTAGAGGAAGATACCATTGCCGTATTCCCTGTTTTGGAGTTCAAAGACTCAACCGCAATACTTACTAAGGATCGCGTAAACTATACAAGCCTTCAGCGAAAATTTAAAGACAACAAGGTTTCGCACACCTTTTACCGGCCATCGTTCGACCTTGATGTAATGACCATCCCAATTAAATACAGACCCCCGGCGTCTATATTACCCGGCCAACTTACGAC
>CAYNGS010000674.1:0-2150 GCA_964396625.1 uncultured Flavipsychrobacter sp. | reverse complement strand
CAGGGTTTAAAATACATTCAAATGGCGACCGGGTGGTCGCCATTTGCATTTCCATAGTGATAGGTTGCCGGTTTATTGGGCTGTAGCAGTCTTCTCTACTGTCTTTACGTGTTTTGTCTTTTTCCCGTTGTATTTTTTGTCCTTGCTAAAAGTATTATGCACTTTTTGCGGTATTGACGAGGTTTTCTTTGTCGTTTTTTCATCCTTCACCACTTTTGTTTTTTGGTCCTGCGCGGTGGCTGCCAGGGTGGCTGCTGCGAAAATCGCTAAAAGCAATAATTTTTTCATGTGTAGTTTAAGTTGTTTTGAGAACAAGTAAAAATATCGTGCCAGTCGCCATCGTTTTTCAACTTATCGGCCAATCAGTTAATTTTACCCAATGCAAATGCATGAAATTAAAACTGAGGCAGATAAGAAAGCGTTTCTTCAGGTTGCAGTTGATCTATACAAAAACGACCCAAACTGGATACGTCCTCTTGATAAGGATATTGAGGAAGTATTTGATCCTGAAAAAAATAAGTTTTTCAAGCGCGGCGAATGTTCAAGGTGGTTGCTCGAGGATGATAATGGCAATTATATCGGGCGCATCGCAGCATTTGTAAACAAGCAGTACAAGCAACAGCAGCCCACGGGCGGGGTTGGTTTCTTCGAGTGCATAAACGATAAGGCGAGCGCAGCCTTTATGTTCGATTTCTGCAGGCAGTGGCTGCAACAGCGGGGCATGGAAGCTATGGATGGACCTGTGAATTTTGGCGAACGTGATAAATGGTGGGGATTGGTAGTTGATGGATTTTACTCACCGTTGTATGGCATGAACTACAATCCGCCGTACTATGTGCAGCTATTTGAAGACTACGGCTTTAAAACGTACTTTAACCAGGTTTGTTTTGGTATGAAAGTGAAGGAACGGCTGGATGACCGCTTTTATGAGCGCCACGCAAGGATAGCTGCAGATCCCAACTATCGCGCGGTGATGATTAAAAAAAGCAAACTAGATCAATTTGCCAAAGATTTCACCTACGTATACAACAAGGCCTGGGCGGGGCATGGGGGGGGCAAATCGCTGGAAGAGAAGCAGGTACTCAAGATGTTTAAGACCATGAAGCCAGTGATGGATGAGCACATAACCTGGTTTGTCTACCATAGGGATGAGCCGGTGGCCATATGGGTAAACCTGCCCGACCTGAACCAATACTTCAAACACATGAACGGAAAATTTGGCTTGCCTCAGAAACTAAAGTTTCTCTGGCTGAAGAACTTTGGTAAGTGCAGCCGTTTTGTGGGCCTGGTGTTTGGCGTTATTCCGGATTTTCAGGGAAAAGGAGTGGACGCTTACATGATAATAGAAGGGGCAAAAGTGATACAGCCCATGGCGAGGTATGACGACTATGAAATGCAATGGATCGGCGACTTTAATCCGAAGATGATCAATATTGCCGAAAGCACGGGCAGCCATCGCAGCCGCACGCTCCGCACATATCGCAACTTATTTGACCGAAACAAGGAGTTCACAAGGCATCCCAGTCTGTAGGAATTACTTTATCTCCACCCGCTCTCCGTAATACTGGGCTTGTTTGTTAAGCAGCAGGTCAAGGGCCATTTTCACCCTTGCCATTTTTTCGCGGAAAGTAGCGTCCCAGAAGGAGTCTCCGTCTGCTGCATTGTAGGCTATGGCACTTACGTTTTTGTGGTTGGCAATGTAAAGCGCCCTCTGGTTGTGAAAACCTTGTGAAATAATGGTAAAATGGTCTTCGCCGAAAATATCGCGGCAGCGCAGAATACTGTCGAGTGTGCGAAAGCCGGCATTGTCCATGTATATTTTGGCGGCGGGGATGCCCCTTGCTATGAGGTCTTCCTTCATCAGCACAGGTTCGTTGTAAAAGGTCGTACTGTCGCCGCTGACAATTACATAGTCGATTTTTCCTGCCATATATAGCGTCACGGTTGCGTCGATCCTGTTTTGGTAGTACAAATTGACGATGTGTCTTGCCTTATCTTTAAATTTTGCAGTACCCAGCAGCAGCCCAACCTTGTTTTTGGGGATCAGGTTCACGTCCGAATATATCTGCTTTTTAGTGGAGTTGCTGACCAGGTAATTCACCGTTCCTACAACAGCGATAAGGACGACAATAAGAAAAATGATGACATAT
>CAYNGS010000673.1:0-2152 GCA_964396625.1 uncultured Flavipsychrobacter sp. | reverse complement strand
AATCCTGGGGCTGTTTATTTTGTGCGCATCCATTGGCGTACAGGCTCAGCACTATTGTGTTATCGACTCGAAATATATTCTCGAAAAAATGTCTGACTACAAAGATGCACAGGGCAAGCTGGACAATTTGTCGAAAACATGGCAGGCAGAAATAGATGGTAAGATGGCCGAGGTGGACAAAATGTACAAAGGCTACCAGGCCGAAAAACCTATGCTTTCAGACGATATGCGCAAAAAGCGTGAAGACGAGATCGTCGCTAAAGAGAAGACCGCCAAAGACCTTCAGAAGCAACGCTTCGGCTATGAGGGCGACTTATTCAAAAAGCGCCAGGAATATGTGAAGCCGATACAGGATCGCGTGTTCAATGCCGTTCAGAAAATGGCCTCTTCAAAAGGATTTGATCTCGTATTCGACAAAGCGGGCGGCGTGACCGTATTTTATGCCGACCCCAAACTGGACAAGAGCGAAGATGTTCTAAAAATTCTTGGAATAAACAAATAATGGCATTTACTTTGCACATCTAAAAAATATAAAGACAAAAACTAAAATGAGAAAAATTGTAATTTTCCTTGCCTGCACATTGCTGACAGGTAGCGTCGTTTTCGGGCAGTCATCGCTTAAGATAGGGTGGATCACCTCTTCAGACTTATTGCAGTCCATGCCTGAAAAAGCGAAAGCTGACTCTGATATTGCCAAGTATGCACGTTCTTTCCAGGATCAGATCGATATCATGATGAAGGAATACCAGACCAAGGGACAACAATACCAGGCAGGCGAAAAAACAATGACAGATGCTATGAAGGAAGTGCGCATGAAGGAAATTCAGGACCTGCAGAACCGTATCGAAAGCACACAGCAAAGCGCACAGGAGAAATTGCAACAGAAAAAGCAGGATGTGTATGCGCCCATACTTGATAAGGCGGACAAGGCCATCAAGGCAGTGGCAAAGGAAAAGAACTACGATTACATTTTCGACCAGAGTGGAGGCACTTTACTTTATGGCCGCGAAGGCGACAATATTCTGCCGCTGGTGAAACAGAGGTTGGGAATCAAGTAACCATTTTCAAGATCATATATTAATAGCGCTCCCGGGAAACCGGGAGCGTTTTTTGTTGCCGATGATCCACGTGTAAATGCCGCTCGCGCCCTCGGGAATACCATCAATATTAAGCATATGTTGATGGATTATTTTTGCCTAATATTATCCTTATGTAATTTTATTTAAATAAAGTTTAAAAATTTGCAGGTTATTAACAAAAAGTTTGTAAGTTTATCTTTCAAAAGGAAAAATATATATAACCGGGTGTTCGCTTCGATCTCATCGAATCCTTTTGCTAAGCGTTTGCCCCAACCAGAAAACATTCAAATGAACATGAAATTTACGAAACTCCTCTTCAGCCTGGCGATTCTCTTTTGCTTTGGGCAAAGCTATGGACAAGGCACATGGTCGTCACTGACACACTCCGGACTTCACTCCAATGGCGGTGTGATGCTACTGCTTACCGACGGTACTGTGCTCGTAAAAACCGATGCGGGCAGCGGCAGCCAGGGGAATATCTGGGACAAACTGACCCCCGACATCCATGGCAGTTATCAAAACGGAACATGGACCACGATCACGGCCATGCACGACGACCGTTTGTATTTCTCCTCGCAGGTGCTGCCAGACGGACGTGTATACGTGGCCGGAGGCGAGTACGGCGCCGGTGGCCCGAAGAGCGAAGTTTACAACCCGCTGACGGATGTGTGGACACAGTGTCCACAGGTAGTATTCCTGCATAACATATCCGACGCAAACTCAGAACTGCTCCCCGACGGTAGGATACTGCAATCGGTAGTGGATACCGGGTTTTCGCTAAATTATTTTTACAACCCCACGAGCAACACTTATACTAATGCACCATCTGCATTAAGATGGGATAATGAGGCGCCCTGGCTGAGGCTGCCGGATAGCAGTGTTCTGTTTGTAGATAATTACGGACCCACATCCGAAAGGTATATTCCTTCCACAAACACTTGGGTGAACGACGGTGTCGTACCGGTTGCGCTTTTCGATCCTTTTGGAGAAGAGGCAGGGTCAGCGTTTATGTTGCCAAATGGGAAGGCATTTTTCCTTGGCTCCACAGGTCATACAGCATATTATACGCCTTC
>CAYNGS010000672.1:0-2155 GCA_964396625.1 uncultured Flavipsychrobacter sp. | reverse complement strand
ATTTTAATATGGTTTACAGTAAAGGGATTTCATCAGTTCATGATCACATCCAGCCGGAATAATTTTTTCAATGACGGTGACAAAACACCCAGAAAAATAAAATCCGGTAGAGACGCAATGCTTGCGTCTCCACTCGCGAAAGAAAATGTTACAAGGGCAAGCTTGGGCTTTGCGATAATTATGTGATGATGTGAGATGTTCTGTATCATTTTAATATGGTTTACAGTAAAGGGATTTCATCAGTTCATGATCACATCCAGCCAGGATAATTTTTTCAATAACGGTGACAAACACCCAGAAAAATAAAATCTGGTAGAGACGCAATGCTTGCGTCTCCACTCGCGAAAAAAAATGCAAAAAGGGTTTTGCGATGTGAAATAAAACGGAAACGAATGGGAAATTAAAAAAAACTAAATGTACGGCACGGATCATAGCCCTCATGGTTTTGGGTAAAGGGATTTCATCAGTTCATGATCACATCCAGCCAGAATAATTTTTTCAATAACGGTGACAAATACCCTGAAAAATAAACTCCGGTAGAAACGCTATGCTTGCGTCTACACTCGCAATAAAAATGCAAAAAAGGATTTTGCCATGGGAAATAAAAGGGAAACGAATGGGAAATTAAAAAAAACAAAATGTACACCGCAAAGGTGCCCGGTTATGGTTTTGGGTAACAAAGGGAAGCCCCTTTAGGGGTTTGGGGTTTTGCACTTCACAATCATCTTCCTTATTTTATCCTCCTCCCCCTTGGTAGCAATAACCTTGGTTAGTGCTGTTTCGTAATATACTTTGGCCTGTGCCTTGTTGCCATGTTTAAATTCATAGTCGCCGGCCAGCGCATATGTATGGTAGAAGTTCGGGTTAAGAGAAACAAATAAGGGTATGTCTATATCCTGGCCCTCCTGCATCTGCTGTTTCATCTTTCGGAAGACCATGAAATCCTTAAACTCTCGGGTATTCAAAAATGTATCTGGGGCTATATCCAGCGCGCTGTCGCTTACTTCGGTATTGCTGTGCAGTCCGTGCATCGCAAATATCTTATTCAGGTCGTAGGCCACATACCGGCCTAGCTGCCAGGGCGCGGTAGACACCCACACCAGTCGCTTCTGTGGCTCAAATACGATCGAGTGGTGCGCGATGAACTGGTTTAGTGCCTTTTCGTTGCCTATGCCAATGTTTTCATTGTGCAGCCCATAGCGGTCGCGGAGTATGTCGACGGTTTTTTGTACGGTGTTGGAAGCGTCCGCGCCCAGCAATTCATTCAGCCGCTCATATCGGTACTCGGAAGCGCTCTCCCGCACTTGCTGCTCGTTCGAGGCCAGCTTGCTGAGTTGCGGGCCCTGGAAGTGGTTGGTGCAGGTTATGTAGTTGTTGTTGGGTGCATACATGTCCATGCTGTCAGGCGTTTTTTCTATTACTACAGCCCGGTTATCTGCAGCGGAGCCAATGAGAAAGGATTCCGATACGAACATTTTTCTGCGGTGTGCAATGGCCCATGCTTCGTCGATGTTCTTTGCGTACTGTAGAATCTCGCGCGCCACAAGCGACACTGGGGTGGCCGCGCCGGAAGGGATGCTGGTTTTATCAGCATTTATGGTAACCGTGAGGCCCTCCTCATTCATGCCGGAGACTACGCCTGTGAAGCCGGCCCATGTTACCATCATAAAGCGGTAGCCGGCGGAGGGATGGTAGAAGGCCACGATCTTATCTTCTGCAAACTTATCGCCCACGTAAAAGTCGAAGTTGCGGCCTACAATAAGCGTACTGTCGGCAGACCGGTTGTTCCATGTGGCAAACGATGTGCAGCCCACCAGCGCCATACTTTGCAGGGCGTGGCCTATATCATGCGCCGCATGGTAGTTCATCAGTCGCTCGTACTTGGTGCCGATATAACCGTAGTCGTCCGATGCCGAGAAAGAGACGCCGTAGATTTCGTCTTTAAACTCCTCCGCCACATTGTCGGACAGGTGGCGGTTGAACCAGCCGATGAAGTATTTCAGAAAATGCTGGTAGATATTGGAAGGCACCATCTTCCTGATCTGTTCGGTGAAGTTGTCCTCCTGTCGCTTCACCAGTTCGGCGCTTAGCTTGCCATAGATCACACCACGGTCGAACGGCTCACCCTCTACATACATTTCGTAGAGCCCCGACC
>CAYNGS010000671.1:0-2161 GCA_964396625.1 uncultured Flavipsychrobacter sp. | reverse complement strand
TGTGAAAAGATCATACAAGCTTTGTTCCAGTCTCTCCCCGTCGAGGCTCCCGGCAAGCAGGCTGGCAAATTTCTGCAGCATTGCATCTTGAAACCGGGGATCACGAAGTTTCAGTTGCTGAACAAAGCAGCAGAGTTTCTCGTTGGCATTTACAGACTGCCGGCAGCTATCGGCAATTGTCAGCGCGTCCACTACCTTGGACAGCGCTTGAACTAACTCGTTGCGGACTGCATCATCAACGGTGCCTGGTATGATTGCAGTGACAATGTCTGCCACAGGAGAAGAGAGGATGCTTTTTAGCTCGGAAGATATCTTCAAAGCCGTATCAACATTATTTTCCAGGTAGTTATCAAACTGCGCCAGCAGACCTTTTAGCTGACCCTTTATTTTCTTGCAGATCATAGTATTTAATTTCTGGTGGTTCTCATTTCCAACTCGTGAATTCTTGCGGAATGCTCATTGAGACGGCGATGTATTATGGCATCCTGCTCCTGCAGGCCTTTTATCTGCTGTCCCTGTATGGTGGTAGCATGGGTAAGCTGTTTCAACTCCACTACGATCTCATCCAGCCTCTTTATCACCTGGCCTGTTACCACCTTGATAATAAACCCAAGTATCGTGGCCATAACACCCGCCACCCCAATAAGAATCCATATTTTTATTTCAGAAAGCATGTTGGCACTCTGTCTCTGTTCAAAATTGACTTAAAATGACTTTCGCTTGCGTCGTCCGTTATGATCGCGTATCATTCTTCTATGCGGCATCCTGAACAATGGCTACGATCCCTTTTGCATCACTGCGGCGAATCCTTGCGCCCATCCGCACGCTTACGCTGTATACGTCTCCATAGAATGTCGGATCCCCGATACGCTCAAAAAATTTGATCTGCCCAAGGGCGCGTTCCACGGCCCCCACTTGCCAGCAGAGCACCCCGTCATTATCCGCCGCGGCAGGCGTAGCCCCGTAGGGGTTTACCACCGGTGCGGCATCATTGGTATAAGTCACCACGCCTCCGCGCATCATGATGTTGAAACCGAACAACTTGCCCAATACGCCGTCTTTTACATCATATGCGGCGCTGAAGTCGCGATACTGCGTGGCCGACATATCATCGGTGAGTTGCTGGAACATATCTGCGCTGATCAGTGCATAGCGGCCTTCCATTGGTATATTCTGCTTATTCAGTTGCAGTTGAGCATTTTTCAGATCATTTACCGTAAACTTCTTGCGGCTGCCAGTGGTCCCTGCCAGTGTCGTGCCGGTAGAAACACCGGTGGTCCTTATCACCAGGCCCGTGCCGCCGGTTGGCGACCAGTCTATCAGCAAATTGTCCGCAACCGTTTGGCGCAGCGATGCTTCATACTCCGACAGTACGCTCTCTCTTTTGCTATAGCTCAGCTCAAATGTCTCGGCATTTGGTATGAGGATAGGATCGGTGGTAAACTCATCCAGAACATAAGTTACATCCGTGTCGGTACGCTGTACTACTGTTGCCGGTACACTGGTGCGATTTTTGACTACAGTGGGCTCAGCACCCGCTTGCGGAATGTGCACCACCTTGCCCTGCAGTACAAACTGTCCCGCATCTGTTGACGCAAGTAAGAACTCGTTGTTCTTGAATAGATTGCCTTCGATGTGGTCCTGCCAGATCTCTTTTTGAATTGCCATTGTTTATTTGTTGGTTTTTGATTGAAAATTTTTTTGATTTTTCAGACGAAACGTGCTCTGGTGTGCACACAGATGCAACTCTCGCTTACTGTTGTTTATTTAAACAGTAAATTCTTTATGAAAGAAGGTAGTGGTTTGCATGCCTGCATTGCAGGCACAACATCGACGCGTTGAAAAACGTTCGCGGGTTTAGAACCGGATCAATCTGCTGTTGGAAATTTGATAGACGTCCGCGTGTAGTTAAGGGTTGAACTTCTTATCAAACAGTTCTTTGTACCGCACGGGGTCATTTGCCCTTAGTGTTTTTAATTTCTTGCCGGTCGGATCATTTTTTTCATAATCGTCCCACTGCCATTGCGCCTCCGTCTTGTCAGGCTGTGTGCCCTTCAGATGTTCCGTTATGGACCGGTAAGCTGGCATTGCGGCGATCAGCGATCTCAGCCCTTCAGCATTTGCTGCGTAGTCAGTTGCCAGCCTTTCCTTCAGTTCAATG
>CAYNGS010000670.1:0-2171 GCA_964396625.1 uncultured Flavipsychrobacter sp. | reverse complement strand
TGGCGTCGCCTATTGGGTCCAGTTCTGCAAAGCCCATCTGGTAATGAACGCGTGCAAAAAATCCATTAGCAAGCAAGTAGCCAATGTTTACACCGGCTCCAAAATCCATAGCCTTTACATCATCGCCACCATTGCCTGAAGCGTCCGGCTTTGTAGAGCCGATCTTCAGCGTGTTCGATGTGCCGCCTGCCTTTGACGTGCCGCTCAGGTTATAGCCAATGTAAGGACCTACACCAAAGAAAAAGCGGTTATCGCCATCATCTCCCAGTTTGTATTCGAAATTGAGCGGGATTTGGATCGTATTCAGGCTGTAGGTAGCATCAATTCCGGAGACCGTCGCTTTTGCGCCGTTCATCAGGTAAAACAGACCGGGCTGGAAGTAGATGTTGTCAGTCAACCCCAGGTCTATAGCAGCGCCGACAGCCAGACCGGCTTTCATGCTGGTGCTTATTGTCGTTCCGCCAGACTTCATAGCCATGTTAGCCATGTTCAGGCCAAGTTCGGGCGCAATAGCCAGCTGCGCGTTTGCTGCTGTTGTTATTGTAGCAACAGAAAGTAAGGATAAAATGATTCGTTTCATACGAGTGTGTTTTTGTTGTGAACAATGTTTATTGCGCGCAAAATTATAAAGAAACTTAACAGAAAAGTAATATTCAGATAACACGAAAGTGTGATTTTATGATTTCCTTAAGGTTAAACCCACAACACATCATATAATTTATATATTTTACCGGCTTCATAACTGGCTGTTTGGGAGATCAATAGACAAAAAAGGCCGCCAACGAGAGCAGCCTGAAATTCACATAATAACTATTCTTTATTTTTTATCTCCCGAGGTTTTACTCTTTAGCTTATTCTTACCTAAAAAGTAGCCCACCGTGATGCCGAAAGACGAAGACCTTATCGAATTGTTCGCATCGGCGGTCGGGCTAAGATTGGAAACGCCCATTTGATATTGGGCCTTTGCAAAGACACCGTTTTTAAATTGGTAGCCAACGTTCAGCCCGGCGCCGATATCGATTCGCTTCACATCGCCTCCTGGCCCCTGCGCCGTTGGTTTGTCTGTGCCTATGCTCATGCCACGGCTAACGCCGCTGCTGATCACCTTGCCGCTCATATTGTAACCGACGTATGGCCCTGCACCCACAAAAAACCGGTTACCTCCTGGCCGGCCGAATTTATATTCCAGGTTCACAGGCAGCTCCAGAGTGTTTAAACTATATGCCTGGTCTATCGTTCCCGTGCCAAAATAATCAGGTTGTTTTACGAGGCACCTGTTTTTCATAAAGAACAGGCCGGGTTGCAGGTACAGATTGTTCGTAAGGCTGATGTCGGCAACTCCGCCTATCCTCAGCCCGCCCTTTGTTGTTGCATTCCATGTTGAGCCATTTGACTTGATAGCCAGGTCAGATAAATTCAGGCCGGCTTCGGGAGCGATCGCAATTTGTCCGTTAGCGGAACTGGCAGCAGTAAGGGCGGAGAAAAGCACTAAGATGATCCCTTTCATTTGATATGTGTTTTATACGTGAACAATAAGAACGCATAAATGTATACGCATCAAATGTATCGCAATGTTAAAACCCTTGTAACCGGTTGATTTTAAGTTTTTATTGTAGAAATGAGCTGGTGTATGTACCCACTACCGAATTTCTTTTCCCTCAGGCTACCTATCCATTTTATCCGTCTCACGGCATTGGTCAGAAAAACTTCATCGGCCTGCAGCAGGGTCTCCCGGTCCAGGCTTTTTTCAGTCACCGCTATTTGCGCGGTCACAAACCTGCGCATCACACCCGCCACACAGCCATCTTTCAGCGGTGGCGTATATACCTGTTCGTCTTTTATCCAGAATATATTGGCTATCGTGCTTTCTATCACATTTCCATCCGTATTGCACACCAGCGCATCATTCCATTTGTTTTCCAAGGCTTGCCGCGCAGCTATGGCATATATAAGCGCATTGCAGCTTTTAATGTTGCACAGCGAATCCATACTCTTGTTCAGCCCGGTCGCAAAGCCTGCCACCAGTCCGTTTTCGTTCAGTCTAATCACCTGGGCATCTAATGAAAAACACTCAATAAGAAATCCCGGATGCGCGACATCCCCACCATAAAGCCCGCCCCCACCTGCAAATATTTGTAAACGCACGCGGCATAATTTTTCCATACCATTCT
>CAYNGS010000669.1:0-2182 GCA_964396625.1 uncultured Flavipsychrobacter sp. | reverse complement strand
CCGGTAGCAAACGGAACCAGCGACAGCCAGAACAGTAAATGCATATTGGACCAGATTATTGCGGCATTTATTTTTTTCACCGTATGCATCAGGTGGTGGTGATTGCCCCAGTAAATGGCTATAAATAAAAAACTGAGAATGTAGCACAGGAAAACCGGTAGCAGCGGCTGCATCACTGCCAGGCTGGTGCCCTGTGGAACTTTCAGCTCCAGCACCATGATTGTGATGATGATCGCAAAGACCCCATCGCTAAACGCCTCCAATCTCGATTTATTCATTTTGTCGCTTATATCCAAAACAAACATAAGAAAATAATAATTGAATTTTTTGCTACTGACTGAGCTCAGTTTAGTACCGAAAATCTTTTCGTACCTTACAATGGGTATCAATTATCATGAAGCAGTTTTTTACAAAATTATTTCTTGGCAAACCGGAGTACAACAAACCGATAAAATACTCGGCCTACAGTTCCCACCGAAGAAACCTGGTCAGAATATGGAACAATGAAAAGCACCATGACATAGGATTTGAAAAAATACTCCGGCTATTTCTCGTTTCCAGCCAATTAATATTTCCCGGCCTGCATATCAGGAACATTTTTAGCAAAATGGGATTGATAAAAAGAAATGTCGCCGTAGAGTTTTACGTTTTGTTCAAAACTTGTTTGCCGCTTTACTTTTTATTCTCGGGTTTGTATGTACACAAGATCACCGTCATCATTTCGTCCTACATGCTTACCGAAACTATTTTTTACGTGGCATCGCTCATATTTGTGGCGGACATGTTTGTAAAGCCTCGTTCCTATCGGCGCAACATACTCATGCTGTTTCTCAATTACCTCGAGATATCATTTAGCTTCGCCGTTATTTATGCAGGTTTGCATTTGCTTGGAAATCAGCCATCTTCAATATTTGATTACGTTTACTTTAGTATAGTCACCTCTACAACTATCGGTTATGGCGATCTCCACCCCATCAACGATCTGGGCAAGCTGTTTGTATGTATACAGGCAGTTGTGGTAGTTGCATTTATTGTACTGTTCCTGAATTTCTTCGGGTCGAAAGTGGAAACCTTAAGTAATGATGAGGAGTGACGAATTTGTAACTGATCAAAGCATCGGTATAAACTTATTTAATAATGCATAATATTTAATTTCTGCGATCATATCTGTGATCTCATCGCCCGAAAATTGCTTAATAAAATTGAAGTCGATATCGTGACTTTTGAATAGATCGCTTTTTCCACACGGTTTATTAGCTTACTTAAATAATATTGATTATTTTGCGATGGTATAGTTATAATTAATCAGAGGTTTTATTACTTTTACTCCGAAGAAATAATTTTTTATGGTAAAAAATATGCTCACTAAGATTCTTCTTGTATGCCTTATGGCATTGCCTGCCGGTGCATTCGCGCAAATGGAACAACGCCCACCGAACAATATGCTGCCGGTAAACAGGTACGAACTGCTTGATAAGACCTGGTATTTCGTTGCCATGAAGTGTCCGGACAAGATCGGGTCAGAATCTCATTACATCCATTATTTTGCAACCTTGAAGCTTACGGCAAGCAACGTTAATAACATTAATTACGGTACTTATGTGAAATTTAACCGGGACATGAGCGACAATCCGAATGAAACCGGCAAATATTCACTCACTACAGACGACCTCGGTAACCTCATCCTTACGCTCAAGAAAAGTAAGACCGGCACAACGTCGAAATACATGGTCCCGATGGTAGAAACTAATCACCTTACTCTGATAAGGACCGATGAGGGCGATAAATGCAATATTTCATACGCGATCGCGCCATAATAGCTCGATCATAAAAATATCAACGGTCCGCTTTTTGCGGACCGTTTCGTTTTAAACCTACTCTAAATCGGGGCGAACTAGCAATCGGCATCCTCGCAAGGCATATCGGCCGATTCTAGCTCGATAGTGGCGTGATGAATATTGTTGTGCAGCAGTTCATGCTTTATTTTGTGTACGAGCTGCATTTTTTCATCGAACGAGAGTTTGTCGTTCAGCACCAGGTGGGTCGTCAGCGCATTTTCCGTCGTGCTCATTGCCCATATATGCATGTGGTGTATGCTTTCCACTCCATTAATTTTCAAGATCACCTTTTCTATCGCGTCCATCTCCACATCGGCCGGCACGGCGTCCAGCGACAGGCGCAG
>CAYNGS010000668.1:0-2187 GCA_964396625.1 uncultured Flavipsychrobacter sp. | reverse complement strand
GTTCTCCACCTTTGGTACCAGGCTGTCGCGGAAATCATAGCATAGAAATTCAAAGGTAGTATCGTTAACTTTTTTTGGCTGCCGGAAGTAAAATTCGGGGTAGTAGTAAAAATAAGTTGCAGCTATTTTTTTGTTGGTCGTGTCCAGCAGGTACACCGAGCCCGTATCGGTTTTTGTTGAATCGTGTTTCTCAATTTCCAACACGCGGTAGAACCTCCGCACGGTTAGCTGTTTGGTACCGGTGATCGGGTCAATGAGCACGGTTGTGTCGGCCTTCATTACATCGTCCTTGTATTCCCTCAGCTCGGCCACATAATTGCTCGAATAGTCAAAGCTTCGCCAACTGTCTGCGCCGGTGCGGTCATACTTATACAGCATTTTTGAGATAGGCACCGGGCTGGCTTTCCCCTGCGAGTCTATATAGGTATTCACATAGTCGGTATAGCTCCTCACCAGCGAAATGAATTTTACGTCGAGCACATTTTGCAGCGTATCCACATTTATCGGGTTTTGATTCGCATCAAAACACTCGTATTTCAATATGGTGTCATTCACATTTGCCGGCCAGTAAGAATAGAACTGCGGGAACAGAAAATACCGGTTGGGCAGAAGTTCTTCTTTTTGCGGGGCCGTAACCGACGGAACAGAGTCGCGGGTTATATAGGTCTGATTTTCGCCGCCGCCCTTCTTCTTTTTCTTGCCCTGCGCCAAAATATGAGCCGCACCCATACACATGCCCGTTAAGACAACCATCAACAACACCACTTTTTTTCTGCTCGCAAGACTCATTACATTAACCCGATTGATGAATAAAGATAGTCATGAAGCCATAAATAAGATAACGTTAGCGATTTCACTTATTTTTTATAACTGTCATACTTTTCGAGGTCATATTTTTCAATCAGGTTAATGAGCAGGTCCGGGTACTTCGGATTTGTCGCATAGCCAGCCTTCTTCAGGCCCCGTGCCCATCCCTTATAGTCCTTTCGTTTCAGGTCGAAGAGCGCGGCATAGCGCGGCCGCTGCAGAAAGGCTATATGGTCGGCATACGATGCTTCCGCATTAGGGTACTTGCGAAAACATTCGTTCCGTTTGTCATCATCATGCAGCATCGTCTTGCCGGTCCAGTCGGCGGTGCATTTGATGCCGAAGTGATTATTTGCGTATCGTGCCAGGTCGCTGTTGCCGCTGCTCGATTCCAGTATGCCTTGCGCCAGTATGATGCTGGCCGGTATGCCATACTTATGCATATTGTGCACGGCTATGCCCTCATACATTTCTATGTATTCGGCCGCGGAGTAGGTTTTTGCCCTGGTATTCGCGGCCTGCTCCGCCGCCCGTCGCCGGGCCAGCTTTCGCGAATGATGACAGGAAGAGAGCACTAATAATGACAATAACAGCAGTGCATAGATCTTGCGCATGTTGCGGGGGTTATGCGAAGATAATATATACCGGCTGAAAACACAGCACACAGAAAGGCACGATAGTTGACGCAAATAAAACCCAATATAATTGAAGCTGGAACTAATAGCGGGCATTGGCCCACAGCTAAATCGATGGTCCCCCTTCAGGGGTCAGGGGTTACAGCACCCCGCTTATCACACTGCTCCTCCGCAGTATCTCCTCTATTTCTTTCTCGCGGCTGCGCACCTGGTAGCGGATGGGTGAGAAACTCCAGCTCGTTCGCAGTCTGGAGAGCCTGTCCTTGGGCGGCAGAAAGATGAGCCTGCCCAGCCAGTTGAGTGGGGCAAAATGTTTAAAAACGTTCGACAGTTTCACAAAGTACACCACGGTAGATGCGTCGCAACGGTCCAGCATATTGGTCAGTTCCTGCGGGTCCGTAAGGGATGAGATACATAGCACGGTTCCGCTCTTCGGATTAAAATATTGCTGTAGCGGCTTGTCGTGGTGCCAGTTGCTGTTGCTGATGATGCGCGCTGTTTTTTCGTCTTCAGGTAGCTGCTCCGGAATATTGAACGACTGATCGGGTATAAAGCGCATATCCCACTCCTTGCGCGACAGCGTATCGTATATCGTCCACACATTGTTCTTGTAGTAGTTCAGCATCTCCTTCAGGTATCCCTCGCTCAGCCATTGGGTTTTTGCCGCAGCAAAAAACGACGCATAAAAGTAAAGGTGCGATGCATAGGGCTCATACAATTCGGTTACGCGCACTACGAGCTCTCG
>CAYNGS010000667.1:0-2190 GCA_964396625.1 uncultured Flavipsychrobacter sp. | reverse complement strand
TAAGCTGAGCCTGCATATGGTTGAAGGCGACCAGTTTGTTAAACAAGCCGAAATAGGTTTTCATGCCGGCAAGGTGCTCTCGTTCACGCTGCTGTCGGGGAAGAAAAAAACCGACCTTACCAGCATGGCCCGCGACTCGAATGCGTTGCTGCTGGATTACCCGCTGGAAGGCTCCGGGCAGCACATCGTTTCCGTGACGACCGGCATTGATCACAGCAATTCATCGCGCGATGCTTATTCAGATTTTTTAAACTTTTTAGGTTATGATAAGCTGGCCGACAAAGTGAAAAGCGGGAACCAGTTTAGGGTGAAGGAGAAATATGCCCGGTATATGAAAACGTTGTTCTCTGTAGATAACCATGACGGCAGCGAATACAGCAAAGTGCTCGGTGAGGCCAGTGAAATTGTTTTAAAGGATAATCCCTATAAGAAGCGGTACGGCGAGGACCTGGTGGCCCAGCTTTTATTCAAAGGCAAGCCGGCAAAAGGCGAACAGATAATTTTGTACATCAAATCACCTGGCGGCAATGTTTACTCGCAAAACTATACTACCGATGATAAAGGCGAGGTGACCATCACCATGAGCCGGGAAGGAATTTTTATGTTACGGAGTGTGCATGTTGAGCCTACCACAGATAAGGATGCCGATTATGTTAGCTGGTGGACTACCTTTACTTTCCCCTTCAGCAGTTCAGATGATGCGCTGAACAGCTATAAGGAGTTTGGGTTTGGGAATGTACATTGAGTAATTTCGGATTTTCGATTTCGGAATTATTGAATGCGGATTGCGAAATGTCGAATGCGGAATTTTCAACGGGTTAAACGCATACAAGTATGCCAATAATTTCATTGCCGTTGGCTTTAGCCGACGGGACTAATGACAAATAAACCAATGGCTTTAGCCAAAACACGCCAGATAATTTGGGCTAAAGCCCCTTAATGTAGCTGATCTTTACCCGTTGACTGAAGTCAACGGCAATGAAAAATGAATTCAAATCATTTTTAAACAGTTTCTAAGGGATTGAAAACCAAAAAAAACCTTTCGCCTTTTACCTTTCGCCTTTCACCTCCAAAAGCACCATTTCGCTCGAAAAACCCGGCCCCATGGCCAGCATCAGGGCATAACCATCTTTAAAGCCTTCGTTCATGAATTTTTCCAGCACATACAGCACCGACGCGCTCGACATGTTGCCACACTCGGCCATAGCCGCCCTGGTCTTCTTCAGCGAACCATTAGTTAGCCCTAAGGCGCCTTCGTAAGCCTCAAGCACCTTGCGGCCGCCCGGGTGGAATACGAAGTTTCTGATATCGCTTAGCCCGAGCCCTTGTTTGTGCAGGAATTCCTCAATGTCGTCTTTGATATGCTCTTTTATAAACGCCGGGATATCCTTTGAAAACAGCACCTTAAAGCCGGTGTCCTGGAAATCCCAGCCCATCACATCAAGTGTATCATAATACAACTTGCTGCTTGATGCCACGTAGTTGAGCCCGGTATTGTTAATATGATTATCTCCTTTTACAATGCAAGTGGCTACCCCATCCGAGAATAGGCTCGAGCCAATAAAATTACTCTTGCTGTAATCGCTTTTTATCAGCGTCAACGAGCAAAGCTCAACCGCCACTAACAGTACCACAGCATCAGGGTTGGCTTTAGCCAGCGTATTGGCCTTTGCCATGCCGGATACCCCTCCCCCGCAGCCAAGGCCAAATGCAGGCAACCGGTTAACATGCGGGTTGAGCCTTAATTCATTAATGATCAACCCGTCGAGGCTGGGTGTGGCCAGGCCGGTTGTAGAGATAAATATCAGGTCGGTGATGTCATCCTTATCAACACCAGCCTTAACTACGCAATCCTTTATCGCCCGTACGGACCATTCGAGCGCCGTTCGGATGTAATCATTATTCCTTTCTTCGAACGAGTTTGCATTGCGGTAATAATCAAGTGGTTTGCACAAGTTTCGGTGATTGATTTCGGTATTATCGAAAGCGAAGATCAGGCGCTCGGCCTCAGGAAAATTGGCGGAAAACATTTGGAGTGCCTGGGCTTTAGCCTCTTGTTGTGTTATTTTAAAAGGGAAATTTATGGTGGATGCTGCTGCTATAAAGGGCATATATTTTTATTTGTACTTACGTATTTAACCGGCGGGCAGTTGCCCGCTGCTAAAGTATAACGCAGAATATGGGGAAGTG
>CAYNGS010000666.1:0-2191 GCA_964396625.1 uncultured Flavipsychrobacter sp. | reverse complement strand
CATAGCAAAGGGTGCGAACGGCGACCTGTATTACACGGCAATTTTCATTAACAAGGGGAACTGACCATGAAGCGACTATGCCCCGAACTGCCGAAGGTGATGATCGCTGTGGTTGTAGTTTAACTTGCCCCAGTCGTCGCGGCTGAATTTGCCGGCAATCTTGTTTTCAGGAATCAAGGATGTTGATAACGAAAATTTCTCGACGGCGTTTTTCAGGTTGTTCTTTTCAATTTCAAATTCGACCGGGTTGATGTTGTTGGCCACCATGTTGATCTCCTTGAAGGTCTCCGCTCTTTCTTTGGGAGGTTTTGTATTCAACAAGAAAAATTTGAACAGCCACTTGGGCATGGGAGGCAGTTTTAACGGTGTAGGATCCAACTTTCCTGTGGGGATATCAAACGCCATAGTCATGTGGCGCAGGCCCTGGTTCACGTTCATTTTTCCCCACAGCGCTTTGGACTGCGGTGTAAGCGTATCTATACGGCGGAGTATCTCCTGTTTGTCGGCTTCGTTGAACAAATTTTTCATTCTAAGTACGTTTGTATAAAGATAGGTAAATATTTATTGTACCGTGTTATGTTCAACTCTTGTCAGGGTTGGTCAGATGCTTTTCGGCCCGCGAGTTGCACTCGCGGCTATGTGAGCCCTTCAGGTCTAAAAAACTCAAAGTATTACCATGCAAATGGATTTTACTGCGTTTGCCCTATCAATATCCATACTTTTCTTTCCAGCAATTTCTGAGGTACTCGCGGAGGCGGGCTTCGGTGGCGTTGCTGGCGGGATCGTAGAGCTTTGTGCCGGCGATCTTGTCGGGGAGAAATTCCTGGTCGACAAAATTGCCGGGGAAATCGTGGGCGTATTTATAACCTTTACCGTAGTCCATCTTTTTCATCAAGCCGGTGGGCGCATTGCGGATGGGCAGAGGGACAGGCAGATCGCCGGTTTTAGTGACGAGGGCCTGTGCGTTGTTTATTGCCATATAGGCTGCATTGCTTTTGGGCGAGGATGCGAGGTAGGTAGCCGTTTGCGACAAGATGATGCGACACTCGGGATAACCGATCAGCTCTACGGCCTGGAAGCAACTGGTGGCGAGCAACAGGGCGTTGGGGTTTGCATTGCCGATGTCCTCGCTGGCCAGTATGACCATGCGGCGCGCAATGAACTTAGGGTCTTCCCCACCCTCGATCATGCGTGCAAGCCAGTAGACCGCGGCATTGGGGTCGCTGCCCCTCATAGATTTTATAAACGCGGAAATGATATCGTAGTGCTGCTCCCCTGATTTATCATACAGGGCCATTTTCTTCTGGATAATGTCCTGGACAATGTCGTTGGTGACGGTTTTGTCGTTGTCGGGTAACGAGGACGCAACAAGTTCAACGAGATTCAGCAGGCGGCGGGCATCGCCGCCGCTGAGCTGTAAAAGCGCTTCCCATTCTTTGATGACAAGGTGCTGCTGAGACAACCATTCGTCTTTCAGCATAGCCTGATTGACCAGGGCCATCAGATGATCTTCCGTGAGCGGCCGCAGCACGTAGACCTGGCAACGGCTGAGCAAGGCCCCGATGACCTCGAAAGAAGGATTCTCAGTTGTGGCGCCTATGAGTGTGATGATACCTTTTTCGACGGCGCCGAGAAGGCTGTCCTGCTGCGCCTTGTTGAAGCGGTGTATCTCGTCGATGAATAAAAGCGCATGCCCGCTCTTGCGTGCCTGCTCAATAACGGCGCGCACTTCCTTAACTCCGCTGTCGATAGCGCTAAGGGTGAAGAAGGGCATATCGAGCGAATGGGCGATGATCTGCGCGAGAGTGGTCTTGCCGACACCGGGAGGCCCCCAGAATATAATGGAATGCCCTTTGCGGCTGTGGACCATCTGCTCTAAAACCTTGCCGGGCGCCACGAGATGTTCCTGCCCGATAAACTCTGCAAGCGTCTGCGGACGCACTCTTTCGGCAAGGGGTATGTTGGTTGACGACATGGAATTTTTTATTTTGTCACGAAGGCTTTATTGCCTACATTAGTTTGATGTTACGGACACTGCTGCTTTTATTATGCCTGACGGGCACCGCGCATGTATTTGCACAAAAAGCAGGTGGCTCACTTCCCAAAGCTACGGAAAAGCATGACGACGCTAAAATCGACTATGAGCAGCCGGGCTCGCCGATGCCGCCGCTGAAGTTGCTGGTGTACTATG
>CAYNGS010000665.1:0-2194 GCA_964396625.1 uncultured Flavipsychrobacter sp. | reverse complement strand
GTCTCCAGCCCGGCATATGCCAGCGACTGAAAGCCAAATGCCGTTTTATAGTAGTGGGCCGCCTGCTTTGCATTGCCTACGTACAGCTCCACATAATCGGTTCCGTTGATCGGCAAAAAGTCCTGCGCTTTGTCAAAGATCTTTTCGATACCGTAGTTGTAGTTCGTGATGTCCTTTAGATTCTGAGTATTCATAAAACGTTGGTTTTATTCCGTGATCCATGATTTATAATAACCATCAACTTCTATTTTCATCGCTTCCTCTGTTATCATTACGGGGTTAAACGGGTCTATCATTACGGCGAGCTCCTTAGTCTCTTTTTGACCAATACTGCGCTCAATGGCCCCCGGGTGCGGCCCGTGAGGTATACCACCCGGATGCAGCGTAAACTGCCCGGCCTTAATATTATTCCTGCTCATAAAGTCGCCATCGACATAGTATAGTATATCATCGCTGTCTATATTGCTGTGATGATACGGCGCGGGGATGGCCAGCGGATGGTAGTCATATAGCCTGGGTACAAATGAACACACTACAAAATTCCGGCTCTCGAATGTCTGGTGTATTGGCGGCGGCATATGAATGCGACCGGTGAGCGGTTCAAAATTGAAAATGGAAAAAGTATAGGGGTAATGATAGCCGTCCCAACCAGCCACATCGAACGGATGATTGGCGTAGACGTATGGAAACATCATGCCCTTCTTTTTTATGTAGATGTCAAAGTCGCCCTTTTCATCAAACGTCTTGAGATCGCCTGGCCGTACTATATCGCGCTCACAAAAGGGCGAGTGCTCCAGTAACTGCCCAAAGTCGTTTCTGTAGCGGCGGGGTGTGAATATCGGATCAAAGGACTCAATGAACAGTAGCTTATTATCGGGAGTATTAAATTCGATCTTATAAACTGTTCCCCGTGGTATCACTATGTAATCCCCATACTGAAAACGAAGCGACCCATACATAGTATGGAGCATGCCGCTGCCCTTATGTACAAAAAGCATTTCATCGGCATCAGCATTTTTATAAAAATATCCGGTGGAGTTCATCGGTGCAGCAAGCCCGATATGCATGGCACTGTTTACAAAAAGTGTCTTACGACTTTCCATATAGTCTGCCTCCGGCTTTACATCAAAGCCGTTAAAACTCATTGCGTTCAACCCGTTGTCTATCGCGATCTTAGGCTGCACCGAATATGGCTTGCCTTTTTGCTTTACTCGGGTAGGAGGATAAAGATGGTATACTAAGGAAGAAAGTCCGCCGAATCCCTGGGTGCCCACCAACTCTTCCTGGTACAAGTTCCCATTTGGCTGGCGGCTCACGATATGGCGTTTGTTGGGTACTATCCCCAAACTATGATAAAAAGGCATTAGCTGTGATTTTCAGCGGCAAATTATTGAAGCCGGGCAATCGTAGAAATGACGACAGACATATAAATTACTGATTTTGGTCAGAATAAAATTGATGAATAACAACTATATATTGTCATTTCGCTACCGCTATCATCACTTTTTTATTCTTGATCTTCTCATTTTTTATGAGATGCAAGGTGTGATTGGCCTTTGTCTTTCGTATGGCTACGAACGAGAAAAAGTCTTTTACATCTATGAGTCCGATATCTTCTTTTTTAAGCTCTCCCTTATGAGACAGGAAACCTACGATATCCACTTTATTCACTTTATCTTTTTTTCCGGCCGCTATGAACAGGGTTGTCCACTTCGGGCCTTCAGGCAGTTGCTGCTCATCGGGTAATGTGATTTCTTCGACCGCACCTTCCACGTAACCCGGAATTTTTTCTTCGGGAGACAAAATAAATATGGCCGTACCTGTTGCATCCATGCGCGCCGTTCTGCCATTGCGGTGGGTAAAACTCTCTTCGTTGATAGGCATGTGATAGTGCACAATGTACCTGATGTCTGGTATATCGAGACCACGAGCGGCCAGGTCGGTTGTAACGAGGAAACTTACGGTACCATTGCGGAACTTGCATAGCGCAGCATCTCTCTGCTGCTGCTCCATACCGCCGTGATAAAATGTATTGACGATCCCTTTTTGAGAGAGAAGGGAGCTTGTGCGCTCAACCGACTCGCGGTGATTGCAAAATATAATCGTGGGCCTGTTGCCAAGGTAGCACAACAATTTAAAAAGTGTCTCTGACTTATCTTTATCATCAGACAGCACAGACTTCACAGCCAGCTTT
>CAYNGS010000664.1:0-2204 GCA_964396625.1 uncultured Flavipsychrobacter sp. | reverse complement strand
GTAAAACAGCCATAGGCTTACCGCCCCCACCCCGGTGACTACCAGCAGGTAGGGCACAAAGTACATAGACAGCATGGCAGCGGTCTTCACATACATTGTTGCATTGGAATATGGAGATATGTTATTAGTACGGAAATAGTCGTTCACTCTACTCTTCACAACATCGTAAAAGCTGTCCTTGCCCTTTGGGGCGAACTTTACAAGCTGTTTTTTAGCGATTTCAGCCACAGATACCTGAATTTACGCGAATGTAACACAATATTCTGACTTCATTTATTAGCAAAAGCATCATTTAATAATATGTTAATTAATAATAAAGGACAAAAAAATGACATAAAAAATTTGGTTAACGAACTATTAGTCGTACATTTACAGTAAATTAACTTCTATGAAAAAACAACATTTGAACCGGATCTTAACAATTGCAGCAGTTCTCTTTACAGTAGCTACCCTGCAATCTTGCTCTAAACTCGCTACAAAGCTGCTGAATTTCAACTTATCTATGCAAACCGAAACTATAAACGTGGATGTACCACCCACAGGTGGCAACATTTCGGTAGGTCCGATGACCACTAATTACAATGTTGATTCTTTCGTAAGGGCCAGTACTGCAGGCCAGCTTGGCGCTGCAAACATCTCGAGTGTGAAACTCACATCGTGTGTGATCACTATCAACAACCCGAGCATTGCCAACAACTTCTGCAACTTCGAGTCTTGCTCGGCTTCGTTCTACTCTAACACGGACACTAATCCGTATACAGTGAATATTGCCAACAACCCGAACTCATATGCCACTACGCTGAACCTGCCTGTAGACCAGACAGAACTCGCCAGCTACATCGGCAACCAGTTCACCTACTCTCTGGCCGGCAAGCTGCGCCGCCCCACTACCACTACATTGCATTGCACCGTTACTTTCACATACAGCGTGAATGTGCAGGGATAACTCAAATTGTTTTTTTGCTTACTAACATCAAAACCTTAAAAATATGGCACCCGTAGCAGCATATATGGAAAGCGAAAAACTGACAGACCTCTTTGCCGAGGTGAGCGCCAGGCAGTCGCAATTTACCCAGCTTCTCGGCAACCTGTTTTATAAAAACGAAGAAAGCGAAGACCAGCGGTCTTTCGAGCTTCCGGAAACAGACAACCACGAAGCCATGGAATTTTAAAAACATTTTTCAAAAAATTTTTTTCTCAAAACTAAAATCGGGACCCCTCAACAGAGGGGTTTTATTTTTTCCGGCGGAGCAGGGAAGGTGGTGGTTGTGAATTGGGGATTAGGGATTGGGGATGTTTTTTGGTCAGATCCCCACTCCTGAAATTTTTTTTTGCGGGGAATTGGGGAAATCAAATCCGCTAATAACCTTGCCTGTGGCTCACATTCATTTTAATCGAAATCCCCATTATCACCCCATTTTTCCCGGCATTTCCTGATAATCCTGAGTTTGGTTTACATTTACGTTCCAAAAGGAGGGAGGAATTGCAATCTCTGTATCCAATTGTACCCGATTCTCGGAACTGAAACAGTACTGGTAATAAATAACGGATTTGCCGTCTTTACGCACATACTTTGAAATAATTGCTTTAAGTGGTAACAACATAATTTGTCGATTTTTTGCCGATTAACATTGTGTAACGCTACATAAAGGTAGAACTAGCCCTTTTCAGCCCACTGTTATAAATCTTTAAAAATCAACCACTTAAAGTAAAGTGATGTAAAAATAAGTAAGGGGCTACATTGCTGCAACCCCTCTCACGTGACCCGGATTGGACTGGAGCCCTTTTCTGGTATTTTCCGGCATTTACCATTTTCTCTTCATAGAATTCCAATTGATAGTCTGAAAATCTCAGAAAATAAAATCTTATTTAATGTCAAAAAATAGTATTTAATAGAACTGTACCCCAAAGTGTACCCCACTTGAAAAAATCTGTTATCTTGCTTATGGATTTAATTATAAAATAATGGACGTGCAGCTATATTTGAAAAGGACGAACAGCGAAACCGAAACGGTCATCTATGCAAGAATATGTTACTTTGGCCGCCAGATGAAATATTACCTACCAGAAAAAATATACCCCAAATACTGGAACAAGGATACCAAACGTGCTCGCGAAACAAAGAAATTTCCTGAATATCCCGAATTCAACACACGCCTGACAAATATTATCGCAGATATTAAAACCATATTTAGAAAGTACCA
>CAYNGS010000663.1:0-2209 GCA_964396625.1 uncultured Flavipsychrobacter sp. | reverse complement strand
GTATTTGCGAAACCGATAGCAAAGGCAATAGAAAAAGAATTTCCGTGCGACCGGTGCGGCATAAGTGTTATTGGCCTTGAGGTACCACATGCCCATATGCACCTGGTTCCTATCAGTTCCTCCCAGGATCTGAACTTCACGCAGCCAAAGCTCAGGCTGACACCTGCAGAACTGCAGGAGGTGCAGCGAAAGATTTTGCGCAACCTTTAAAAGGATCGCATTTTTCTCTAAAAAACATTGCTTCCGCGAAAGCTTACAAGGCGTTAAGGCTCCATGCCTCTGGCCGGTCTGCGAACAGGGCCTTTGTTTTGCCCCAGGTGTCTTTAAAAAAGTCGGAGAAGCGGTAATGATCGAGGTGAGCCGGAGAATCCCATTTGCTGTAAGTGAAAAATATATTGGGATGTGCGCTATCTTGCCATAATTCCAGGTGTGTGCAGCCCGGAAAACTGCGGATGGTTTGTTTGCGCGCTTCAAAAAGAGCGGTGAATTCCTGCACACAGTCTTTCCTGAAAGTCATTTTTACTATACGTACGATCATTCAAAAAATAGTTTAATATCGTTGTGGCGGCTGCCGAGCCGCAGGCCAAACAAACTGGCTGCCTTACCTCGGTTTATGCAGATCTCCATATAGCCGCTACTGTTGAAACGGCACAATTTGAATCCTGGTCTCACTTCATTGTAATTATTGCTTAATTCTGTAATCTCCTCCACCTGCATAAAATGGAGGCGGAATGATTTATCCTTGCGCAACGACTCAAATTGCTGTTTTGTGATGTTCAGCACCACGTTCTCGTAATGGTCGATATGAATTATTTCACATTCGGCTTCGCCGGTGCCCGGGAGCGGGGCGAACTGCTGCATGGCCTTCAACTTGTATTCCGGAAATGTTTGTTCGATATTTTTCTGCTCCCGTAGTTGGGAAATGATGCGTCCTGCGGCGCTAAGCCAGTCGTTAAATGAATTTTCGCTGGTCAGTTCCATGCATTGCCACGCCATAGTGGGTACCCTGCCTAAAGCTGAAGTTACAATACCGTTATCCGGCGACAAAAAATAATGTCCGTCATGATTTGAAAGGATCAGCCGCGGTATGGCGTCCGAAAATAAATCGCATAGTAATACGTGAAATGAGCCGGCAGGAAAATTTTTGTAGGCGCAACGCAGCAGGTATGCCGCCTGGGCCGTTTGAAAGGGTGCTACCTCATGACTTATATCCACTATGGGTAAAGCAGGATTATGCCGCATCAATATACCCTTCGCTATTGCAACTGACGAATCCTGCAGACCAAAATCCGATAGCAAGGTGATACACGACATAACCGGTAGTAAAAGTACTCAAAATGGCATTGAGAATTCGGCCTGTTTGCCCAACATTCGAAGAACAGTAGTACAATCCTATTTGCTGCGGCCTCCCGACTGACCTTGATTGGGTTCCTTCATATCGTTTCCGGAAGAGTATTTGCTTTCCATCAGGTGTTTTATTGAGTCGTCATGTCGCTGTATCTGTGCCTGTTGGTACGCGCTTGGGCCGCACGACCATAAATGAGCTAAACACAGAAAGATGAAGATGGTGATGATCGGCTTTTTCATTTTGTGAGATGGTTTACACTAATTAATCTGTAGCAAACCTATAACCTAATTCATTTTTAAACTACAGGTAAAAAACTGAAAAGTTATATTGAAAGCGAGACGTGATTTAAGTTTGAAATTCCTGTCAATTTGGCAAAAAAAATACTTTGGAATATGAATTGTTGGATGTATTTCACAATAATAAAACAGTTAATATAACAATAAATAAAATTTATGCAGGAAAAAGGTAACATATCCATACATACCGAGAATATATTCCCGATCATCAAGAAATTTCTCTACTCAGACAATGAGATTTTTCTGCGGGAGCTGGTGTCTAACGCGGTAGATGCTGTTCAAAAGATCAGGCGTCTTTCGGCGATGGGGCAGTATAACGGCAGCCTCGGTGAACAAAAAGTAGAAGTATCGTTTGATGCCGACAAGAAAACGATCACCATATCCGACAACGGTCTTGGAATGACGGCTGAGGAGATCAAAAAATACATCAACCAGATCGCCTTCTCGGGTGCTGAAGAATTTGTTGAAAAATTTAAAGACGCCAAAGATGCAAACGAACTTATTGGTAAGTTCGGGCTTGGCTTCTATTCGGCCTTTATGGTTGCCGACCAGGTAGAGATACAGA
>CAYNGS010000662.1:0-2227 GCA_964396625.1 uncultured Flavipsychrobacter sp. | reverse complement strand
GTTGCCCTTGACCCTGACTGTGTCAATAGCCCCGCCGCCATTCGCAACGATAGCGCCGCCAGACATGGTCAGGTTTCCGTTTACATTCAGTTTTAAGATGCAGCCTCCTCCGTTTGTAACCAGGGCTCCGGCCGTCATACTCATATTTCCGTAAACGTTCATCAGAAGAAGGCAGCCGCCGCCATTTGAAATAATTGAATCTGCAATAACAACGTTGCCATATATATTCATCAACAGTTGGAATGCGCCGCTGCTTCCGGAAACCGTTCCACCCGATGCTACCGTAACGGTCACGGCAGCCATTGCGGCCGTTCCCACATTCCACGGCGAACCGGAGCTGATGGACATAGGGTGGGCGATGGTCCAGGTGTCACCAGGCGTAGCAAAACTTGTCGGGGCCACCGAGCCATCTGTCCAGTTCGAGAGTGTTGAAATATTTCCGGCCCCGACTGTTGTCCATGCCGTTGCAAACCCATAATTGCTGCAAAAAAGCAACATTGCCAGGAAGATCATTTGTATTTTCAGCTTGTTGCCGGTGCGTGCAACTGCTGCATGGCTATTACCTGCGCGTGTAAAATGTCCCTTCATGAGATACAGTTTAAAGTGTCAAACAATACTATAAAAATAATTAATAATAAGGACAATGCGGGAGGGACCGGCTTATTTTTTTGATTAATGGCCCAATGATTTATGGAGCAGGCTGATGATTTTTATAGATCAGGCGCAGCATAGACGGCAATACGATAAGCAACAACGGCAACGCAATGACGAACCCGCCTATAACGGAAATGGCCAGCGGTTGGTGCAGTTGTGCGCCAGTGCCAATGCCAAGCGCCAGCGGCATCAACGCTATGATTGCGCCAATTGCTGTCATCAGCTTAGGGCGCAACCGCGTGGAAATAGAATAGACGATCGCTTCATCCACACCCTTTTCCTTCATGGCATCGCGAAACTGCCGGAAGGTAAAGATGGCATTCTCTCCAATTATGCCAACGATCATGATCAGCCCGGTATAACTGCCCACATTCAGCGGAGTGCGTGTAATAAACAATGCAATATAGCTGCCCGATATGCCCAGTACAGCTAACAAAAGTATTAGTATAGCTACCCTGAGGTCTCTGAACAGGAACAGGATAACACCAAAGACCAGCAAGCTGGAAGCTACCAGGATCATCAGCAGTTCTTTGAAAGACTGCTGCTGCTCTGCATAAGTGCCGCCATATTCAATGTGATATCCCTGCGGCAAAGTGATCTTTGCCGATATAGCGTGCTTTATTTCGGTTATCACGCTGCCAAGGTCCCGGTTCTCAAGGCGCCCGGTCACTACTCCCTGAGACTGTATGTTTTCCCGCTGTATTTCAGCGTCACCCGAGTCTACCACGACCTGAGCAAGCGAGCCGATCGGGGTTAGCCTGCCGTTGGGCAGGAAGACCTGCAGCTTACTGAGGTCTGCAGCGCTTATCTTTCTGTTATTGGGGTATACCGCACGTATATTGGTCAGTTGTTCTTTTTCCGGTATTGTTCCCAGTATGTTGCCCTCCATCGAGGTTTGCAATTGATACTGCAGCCCGGCTGGCGTGATACCAAACTGCGCCAACCTGTCGTAAGTAGGAACAACGCGTATCGAAGGCCCCGCGATCACCACGCCGTTAAAGACATCGGCTGTGCCCTTGATGTCTGAGACAACAGCGGCTACCTGCGTGGAGAGCTCCTGTAGCTTATGCTGATCGTCTCCGAATATTTTAACTTCGATGGGCTGCACAGACGACATAAGGTCGCCGAGCATGTCAGAGATGACCTGGCCAAAGTCGATTCTCAACGCCGGCTGGCTGGATTCTATCTTCTTTCTCAGGTCGCTGATCACGTCTTCGGTACTCTTATTCCGTTTGTGCTTTAGCTGGATCAGGTAATCACCCCTGTTGGGCTCGGTAATAAAGAAGCCCATCTGCGTACCTGTTCTCCGCGAATACGCATCTACCTCGGGCGTGGCAATTATTATCTTTTCCACCTGCCTGAGTATGCGGTCTGTTTCTTCCAATGAGGTGCCGGGCGGCGAACTGTAATCGAGAACAATACTGCCTTCATCCATCTCCGGCAGAAAGCCCGTGGCCAGGCGTGGTAATATAAGTATGATTGAGAAAATAAGCACGCATACGATCACAATACTCACTAGAGGTTTATGTATAAAGAATGATACCCATCGTTGTCTTTTCACATCGCGTACTTC
>CAYNGS010000661.1:0-2229 GCA_964396625.1 uncultured Flavipsychrobacter sp. | reverse complement strand
GAAAAGAGCACAGTTTAACATGTTATCACAAGAGGAACAAAAGAGATATAGCAAGCAGACCGTCCTACCCGAGTTCGGCACGGATGGCCAGGAGAAATTGCGCGCGGCAAGGGTCCTGGTCGTTGGGGCCGGGGGGCTGGGATGCCCGGTGCTGCTGTACCTTACTGCAGCCGGCGTAGGGCTGTTGGGTATTGCAGATAGCGATGTGGTCGAGATCTCTAACCTGCAAAGGCAGGTCCTCTACACGCAAGAAGACATTGGCCAAAGAAAAGCGGAAGTAGCGGCATTGAAGCTACATGCACTAAACCCGCACATAGATATCCGGGTCCATCCCGTCTATTTAGACAGTACTAATGCGCTTGACGTGATAAAGGAATACGACATCGTGGTAGACGGCTCAGATAATTTTGCCACACGGTATATTGTTAATGATGCCTGTGTCATTCAGGATAAGCCGATGGTATCCGGCGCCATCTATAAATTCGAAGGACAGGTATCGGTCTTCAACTACAATAATGGCCCTACTTATCGGTGCATATTTCCTGAACCACCCGGTGAAGGTGAATCGCCCAATTGTGCCGACATTGGGGTCATAGCCACATTGCCGGGCATTGTAGGTACGATACAGGCCAACGAAGTAATAAAAATAATTACCGGCATCGGCGAAGTGTTGTCTGGTAAGCTATTGGTGATCGATACGCTCGACATGAGTACACGCTCATATCATTTCAAATTGAACCCCGCCAATAGAAAAATAACAGAACTGAAACAAACTTCGCAAACCTGTGACCCGTCCGCAGGTTCTATAGACTATGCCGAATTGCAGCAAATACTGCGAACGGGAACCGACATCCAGCTTGTTGATGTGCGGGAGACAGAGGAACATGCAATTGGAAACATCGGCGGGATAAATATCCCTCTTTCCCAATTCGAAACCGGCTATCAGTCGCTCGATCCTCGAAAGAAGACCATCCTCTACTGTGCGTCAGGTGTAAGGAGTAAGCATTTCGCCAAACAACTGATTCGTCACGGCTTCACAAAAGTCATAAACCTGGAAAACGGCATCAGGGATCTGATAACGATCTGACCGCATTTTCTATTTCCATAAATTTCGCTACCGGATCATTTGCCATCCATATTGAACCGAGCACTGCGGCTCCGTCAAATCCGTGTTTGCAAAGAGCTAGAATCTCCTTTGGCCCTACCCCACCCAGCGCAAATATCGGCGGACAATACCCGCCAGCCATCAGAAGCTGTTGTTTGGTTTCCTCAGCGCCATATAGATCTATTTTGCCCTTGTAGCCCGATTTGGAAATACTGTCAAAGACCGGGCTGATAAATACATACCCAAAATGAAATTCATTTTCCATGATCTCTTGCCAGGAATGAAAAGACGTTGATAAAGCAGCAGGCGGCAAGTGCCTAAGTTTATCCCAAATCTGCTTATCGTTTCTGAAATGGCTATTCAAATGCACCCCACCCAACCCAAACTCATCAAAAAGTTCGAAACTCGCGTGAAGAACGATGCGTGAGTGATAATGAGCAGGAATTGCGCCGATGTAATCTTCATAGTTCCGGCTGCTGTACTGCGGTTTCCGTATATGCAACCGCTGCAGACTGTTTGCAAACATCTGGTTTACAAGATCCGTCTCCCCCTCTATACTTTGTTCAGGTGTAATAACGATCAATTGCATCAATGCATATTGGCGCTTATTCGCCAGGTGCAGCAATAATACAACATCTGCACATATACTCAATCGACCTGTTTAATTTAAAAACGCTCCCGGAAAACCCGGGAGCGTCGATCAAAAAAATACTTTCGAATTATCAGTGGGTAGCATTGCTGCCTGGTGTTCCGATAAGCGGCTCGCTGAGATGCGGATTAGCGCCGCGCCCGCGGGTGCCGGCCTTCCCTGCGGGAGACTTGTCCGGGCCATATCCATACAATTCCGGGAAAAGATAGGTACCCTTTTCAGATGATGGCTTTTCCACTTCGTTCTTTATACGATAAGCATTGGCCGCGGGGTCTTGCCTTACACCCATCACTAACCAGCTAACTTCTACATTAGGCTTATCGGTTTTTATTTTGAACTGGTTGTCACTTATTTTCTCTGCTATGATCGCCTGCGCAAACTGACCCATACAGGTAAGCTGATATTTGTAATCTTTGTTCAGAAGCGTGAAATAAGAAGGAAGAGCAACAGTCGCATCACCATTTTCGTCGGTCAC
>CAYNGS010000660.1:0-2241 GCA_964396625.1 uncultured Flavipsychrobacter sp. | reverse complement strand
ATCGTCTTCTCGTTCGGACTATAGAATGATAACGGTTATCGTATCAGGTTCTCCAATGGTTTGCCATCGTTAATGACAATTTTCCCTCTCTGGATGTCTATAAGGTTTTCATCCTTAAAGTCGCTCAGTGTACGGATCAGCGACTCTGTGGCCGTACCGGCGATGGTGGCCAGGTCGTCGCGGCTGATATCTATCAGGTATGGTTCTTTCTTGTTCGCATGGTATTTCTTATGCATGTTCACAAGCGCCTCAGCCACCTTCTTGCGCAACGTATTGTAGGCAATACCTAAAAGTTGTTTTTCCTTCTCCAGGATATTCTTGGCCAGCAGCCCGATAAATTTCTTGGCTATCGCCGGATTACTGTTCACCAGGTCTTCAAAATCCTTCTTGGGTATTAATGCCAGTTCCGTTGCCTCTATGGTCTCTGCGGTTTCTTTGTATGCGCCGCCTTCCAGCAGTGTTATATACCCGAAAAAGTCGCCTTCGTTATACAGGTCCATTACCAGGTCTTTACCATCCTCATGGGTTTTATAGGTTTTCACCTTTCCCTTTATGATGTAATACAGGTAATGCGGATAATTGCCCTCCTTATATATCACCTGTCTCTTTTTATACTCATTGGCATTGCTGGTCTTTGTCAGATCTTCCAGGCTCTTCTTGCTGTCGAGGGTGGACATCAACTCACCCAGCCCCTTCAGGTCAGGGGTCAGGTTCTTCTTCATTATATCCAGTTTGCGAAAGCGGCTCTCTATAGCGCTGAGCAACTCGTTTCCTGCGAATGGCTTGGTTATATAGTCGTCGGCCCCCAGTTCCATAGCGGTTCTGAAGTCGCTGCGCTCGCTCTTTGAGGTAAGGAATATGAACGGGATATTTTGTGTGTTCGGGTCCTTATGCAAGACGTGAAGCACCCCGTAGCCATCCACTCCCGGCATCATTATATCACAGATGATCAGGTCAGGGCGGCTCTTCTGCGCCACATCGATCCCCTCTTTACCGTTTGCGCCGGTCAGCACCTTGTAATCAGCGAGCGTCAGTATTTCAACAACATTTTCCCTGATGTCTTCGTTGTCTTCAATGATCAGAATTGTTTTCATTTATTGGTTTTAATATTAAAAGTGATCGTGAACTTAGTCCCTTTTCCCAACTCACTGGCGCAGGCTACCTGCCCATTCATCAGTTCGGCGTACTTAGCTACAATGTGCAGCCCCAGCCCTGTGCCCTGTATATTTGTAACGTTGGAAGACCGGAAAAATCTCTTGAACAAATTCTCCCTGTCTTCTTCTGGAATACCGATTCCGTTATCTTTTACTGAAAGTATGAATATTTTTCCTTTTTTCTCGGTTTTCAACTCGATTTCGGCCTGCTCAGGAGAAAATTTCACTGCATTTGACAGCAGGTTGATAATGATGTGTTTGAGCATCGAAGGATCGAGGTAAACCGATGCATCCTTGCCCGAGTGGCTATATGCAATATGCTGGCCTTTTTTCAGCAAATGCTGTACTTCCTGCATTACATCGGTCACCTGCTCTTTAATGTCGTACTCCTTGTAGTGCGGGTGTATATCGCCTTCTTCTATCTTACCTACCGACAAGAAATCGTTGAGTATCTCCGTAAGCGATGTTACCGAGGACACTATACGCTGTATATGTTTCTCCCGGTTTGGCTGCTCCTCCGATTTAGTATATTTCGATAGCAGGTAAGCCGACGACAGTACGGCGCTGAGCGGGGTCCTGAATTCATGCGAGGCCATGGACACAAAACGCGATTTCAACTCGTTTAGCTCCATTTCCTTTTGTAATGCAGTACGCAGTTCGCCTTCCGCCTTTTTCTTTTCAGAGATATCAATGGCAATACCGAGGTAACTGGTTATATCATTGCGCTCGTCGCGCAGTGGCGTCACATCAAGCGACACAAAAAAAGTGCTGCCGTCTTTCCTTAAATAGTGCCATTCCTGGTCAGTGCCCTGGTTCAGCTCACTGATGGCGGTAAAAACCTCAAAGTTGGGCTTGATCTTCCGACCAAGCTGGCCCGATAGCTCGGATGCTTTTGCCAGCAGCTCTTCAGACGTATGGAATATGGCCAGCGTATGCTTATCAACTATTTCCTCTGCACTATAGCCCAACGATTTCTCTGCCGCCCGGTTAAAGAACTGAACTATTCCGTTTTTGTTGCAAACGAAAATAATGGCGCCCGCATGGTTCCAGATATTATTCAGGAAGTTGTTCACACGCTGCAGTTCCG
>CAYNGS010000659.1:0-2245 GCA_964396625.1 uncultured Flavipsychrobacter sp. | reverse complement strand
GGTTCAGATAAGACACTTCATAAACATTGGGCCTGTCAAAGACCTCCGCTTCAAAAAATCACAGGTTCAGCCACTTAAAAGTATTCCATGTCAGGTAGTGGATGGTTGCGAATTTATGCGCCAGCAATCCGTCTCCCAGGGCCTTATCATACTGCGGCGTCAGTTCCATGTACAGGCATTCATAGTTTATCTTCCACACGCGTGCCTGCAACTGCAGAAAAGGCATGCTCGACGAATAGTCGGTCAGGAACAGGCTGCTGATACCGTCTCCGATAAAATGCTTGCCCGACCCGAAGGTGATGTTGACGTGGTTTTTCACCGCATCAAAATTCACATAACCGCTGGCCTGCATGTAGTCATACCTGCCACCTGTCGATCCCGGCAGCAGGAAGTAGTCTGCGCCCGGCACCGCCTGGTGTTGTGGCGTTGCCACCAGCGTCTGCACGTAGTAAGGAAACTTCTCCTGGTTATCGGTGATCGAAGTATAAAAACCTATTTTTTTACCTATCCATCCGCGCAGTTCCGCTCCCTGGCTGTTGGTATAAAGGGTATTGGAAAGGCCTGCCGGGGTTTTCGGATCATTATGCTGCTCCATCACCACACCGCTGAACACCGGGTTGGCAACCACAAAAAAATCTTTCGTTTTTACATATCCGAAGTCATATTGTTTGTTGTAAAAAGTATGGAACCATGGGTACTTCGAGTTGATCGCCCCGTTCTCATCATGTGCCCACTCCCCGTTTTCAGAGATCATTTGCTCCTTATTGTACTGGTCTATGCTGCTGAGCCCCGACGATGCCGCTGCAGACTCAAGAAAGCTTACCGCATTCCGCCGAGATTCCGGCCGGTCTCCCGTTGCGATCGTATCACTGAGCCTGCCCGATCGCGTCTCCAGCCTGTCCAGCACATGATAATCCTCTGAGCCTAACGGTATAAAGGTGGTTTGTGCAAAACAAGTGTTAATACTGATTACGAATGCAGAAACTAAGTAAGCTTTTTTAAGCATAATGTAAGTTTTTCAGATATGCAAAGTGTAGATTTGCAAAATAACAAAAGATTGTCCGGCTTTATCCGACTAATATACCAATATGTTTTCGATACTTATAAAAAATGCCACCGTTGCTAATGAGGGTACCGAGCTCGTAAAAGACCTATTAATTAAGGACGGACGCATAGAGCGCATCGCAGATAATATTCAGCCTGTTGGCAATTGCAGGGAGATAAATGCCGAAAAGCTCTACCTCATTCCCGGCGTCATAGACGACCAGGTCCATTTCCGCGAGCCGGGCCTCACACACAAGGCCACTATAGGCACCGAAGCACGGGCTGCTGTCGCAGGTGGCGTTACTTCGTTTATGGAAATGCCCAACACCAATCCCCCGGCACTCACCCAGGATCTGCTCGAACAAAAGTATGCTATCGGCGCCGCCACTTCGGTTGCCAACTACTCCTTCTTCATGGGCGTTGCAAATAACAATGCCGATGAGGTGCTGCGCACCAACGACAGAAAAAAAGACGTTTGCGGTGTAAAAATATTTATGGGATCCAGCACCGGCGATATGCTGGTCGATAACTTCCTCACGCTCACTAAAATATTCTCAGGGTCCGAATTACTGATCGCCACCCATTGCGAAGACGAAAAAATAATTCTCGCCAATAAAGCCCGGTACCCCGATGCCAGCGATGCCTCCTTCCATCCCCTCATCCGCGATGCCGAAGCCTGTTTCGAAAGTTCATTCACCGCAGTGCAACTGGCTAAAAAACACAATACCCGTCTCCACATTCTGCATATTTCAACGGCCAGGGAGCTGCAGTTGTTTACCAATTTGTTCCCGCTTACCGACAAGCGCATAACTACCGAGGTGTGTGTGCATCACCTCCACTTCACAGCCGATGACTACCCGAAATACGGCAACCTGATAAAGTGCAACCCCGCCATCAAAGCGCCGGAGAATAAAGCCGCACTCTGGGAGGCCCTCCTCGATGACCGGCTCGATATCATTGCCACCGATCATGCACCGCATACCTGGGAAGAAAAACAGCAGCCCTACCAGAAGGCCCCGTCTGGCCTTCCGCTCGTGCAGCACTCGCTGCTGCTTATGCTGCAGTATGCGAAGCAAGGAAAAATATCAGTGGCCAAAGTAGTGGAGAAGATGTGCCATGCCCACGCACAATGTTTTCAGATATCCGAGCGCGGATACATCAGGGAAGGTTACCATGCCGATCTTGTGCTGGTCGACATGAA
>CAYNGS010000658.1:0-2248 GCA_964396625.1 uncultured Flavipsychrobacter sp. | reverse complement strand
AGCTTTCCGTTCATATATGAAATCGCGCAGTTGAATATCTGTGTGTTAACGTCGTGAGCCACATAGATGTCCTGTGGATTCATGAAGCCACCGTCAGCCTGGTTGAAATAGCCGGAAACCGTAAATATTAAATTATCGACGGGTTCGGCGTGCAAATTGACCGTCACAGCCTTGGCGAGGTTTGCATCACTGATGGGTGTAGAGCCGAGGCCGTTGCTCACAAGTACGTTGAGCCCGATGTTTGCTTGCGTAAAATGCTCGGCATCAAACTGCACGCCTGTTTCGTGAATGGGCAGGATACCACCATCGTCTTCGAACTTCAGTACATCCGGCCGAACCATGGTGGGCTGGATAACGAGCCCATGGTGAAAGGCATTGTTCCAGTAGCCAAGAGGTGTGTGAAACTTGCCCGCCGAAACCGCGAAATGGTTGTCGTGCGTGTACTTAATAAAAAGGCGTTCGACATCGACACCAAAGTCGGTACTGTATTCAAAAACGCTTTCGCCGAGCATGCTTATCTTATCTGTTATCTGCGATGTGATAAACAGATCATACTGGCCCAGGATGAATTTTGCCCGGTTGTTATCTCCATGCATGGTGTCGTTGATGTATTGCGCATTGACATTGAGAAAACCTTTTATTTGTGTGGTTTGTGCGTTTGTATCACCACTGCAAATGCTGAGGATAAAGAGATAAATTAGTATTTTTTTGATCATATGGGATGGTTTAATTAGGACAATCTACATATTAATTCCAATTTAACAAAGCCATCTACAGTTATGTCACCCGTTAATTCAGAACCAATTAACATTTAAAAAAAATGGTATTTGTTTTGTAAAGAAGTGTTAAAATTCGGCGCCTGCATCCCTGAGAGATGCAGGACTGCTTACTAACCCGGTTCATGTTATAGACCTATCGGTTTTTCTTCCCGGAGTTTTTATAGTTGGAATTCTGCTGCTGAAAAGAAAAAGTTTTGGATCGAATGTTGCTCCTGCGATCCTGGTGTTTTTTGTGTTGATGGATATCACTATAGGGTTTTTAGCGGTACTGATGAGGCAAAAAGGGCTGGTTGAGGATGCCTCTGTTGCGCTGATAATGGGTGTACTCGCGGTTTTCAGCCTGGGTATACTAATATGGTTTGTCCGCTTAGTGAAGCCCGTTGAATAAATCGCGTTACTGCTGCTTGAACTTCGCGACAGAAAGGTCCATCTGTTTTTTGATTTCCGCATTACAAAGGTTGCCGATGCTGCCTTCGTGGGTGTGTGCCAGTTTGCCGTCATATTTGAAAGCATTATTCTGAACCTCGTTGCCAACCTGCTTGTAGGCTTCCCTGAATGGAGTTCCTGTGTTTACGAGTTCATTTACTTTCTCGACAGTAAAGAGGTATTTATACTTCGGCTCTTCAAGTATATTTTCTGTAACGCTTATACCGGGCAGCACAGCACAAGCTACCTGAAGGCAGTTTTGCAATTCTTCTATGGCGGGAAACAATATCTCCTTTGTAAGCTGGATATCGCGATGATAACCTGAGGGGAGGTTGTTAATAAGTAAAGCTAATTCTCCGGGTATGGCCTGTATGCGTTTGCATTTTCCCCTAATGAGCTCGAAGACGTCGGGGTTTTTTTTGTGCGGCATGATGCTGCTGCCAGTTGTAAATGCGTCCGGGAGGGTTACAAAGCCAAAGTTCTGATTCATGTACAGGCATATGTCGTAGCTGAAGCGCGACAGTGTCGCTGCAATGCCGCTCAATGCCATCGCTACGAACCGTTCGGTTTTGCCGCGGCTCATTTGTGCGTAGATACTGTTGTAATGAAGGGTCTCAAAGTTAAGCAGACGGGTCGTGAGATCCCGGTCAAGGGGAAAGGAAGAGCCATAACCGGCCCCGCTGCCCAGCGGATTTTTATTAGCTATTTCATATGCGGTAGCCAGCAGGTTCATGTCATCTATCAGGCTCTCAGCATAAGCGCCAAACCACAGACCGAATGAGGAGGGCATGGCCAATTGCAGGTGCGTGTAGCCCGGCATCAGCTTACCGGAGTACTCGTTGCTGAGTGATTGCAGGATGTCGAAAAGCTGAACCACCTGGTCTTTTATTTTCAGTATCTCTGCACGAAGGAAAAGTTTGATGTCTACGGCCACCTGGTCATTGCGGCTGCGGCCACTGTGTATCTTTTTGCCTGCCTCACCTATTCTTTTCGTCAGTGTCATTTCTACCTGAGAATGGATGTCTTCGGCATCGGCTTCGAGT
>CAYNGS010000657.1:0-2250 GCA_964396625.1 uncultured Flavipsychrobacter sp. | reverse complement strand
CTGCTCCTCAAAGAACGTCGTTATCATGTCCAGGTAATACGGTTCCTCGCCGTCAATAAGGTATACCGGCGCAAATTGCCTTAGCTGCAGTGTCTGAAATAGTTTCTTTAGATCGGCATTCATGGAATTGGGCGCAATTTAGGAGAAAGTTGCCAGTTCGACGTCGACGACAAACAAAACTGATTTTACATAACGATAACCACATACGTTTAAATTTTCTGATAAGATGTTCTATATTGTTCTTCAATTGCATGTTGTGAGATACTTCTGTTTACATATTGCGCTGGCTTGTTTGTTGATTGCAGCGTCTGCAGACAGGATTTGTGCACAAAAGCAAGGGCAAGCCCTGATAGATTCAATTCTGGGAAAACTGCCGTTAGCAAAGGAAGATACAAACAAAGTAAAATTGCTGGTACGGCTTTCTTTCACATATTACGCTGTTGATCCTGACGACGGTTTGAAGTATGGCCGGCAGGCCCTCGCACTGGCCGAATCGCTCAAATGGAAAAAAGGGATCAGCGGGGCAAACAGCACGCTGGGAACTAACTATGCCAACAAATCCGACTTTCCTCATGCGCTCGAATGTTATAAACGCGCGCTTGACATTTATGAGGAGACCGGTAATAAGCAGAGCATTGCCCGGATCACCGGCAACATCGGTTTGATCTATTTCAGTCAGAGTGATTACCCCAAGGCATTGGAATATTATTTCAGGTCGCAAAAAGTGGCCGAGGAGCTTGGAGACGAAACCAGCATGGCGACGAACGACATAAATATCGGAAATACGTACAATTATCAGAGCCAGTACGCGAATGCGCTCGACTATTATTTCAGGGCATTGAGAATAAATGAAAAGCTGGGAAAGAAACAGGAGACCGCGATTGCATGCGACAACATAAGCATCATCTACTTTATTCAGCGCGACTATGCGAAAGCTCTCGAGTATTCTTTGAGATCGTCTAAGCTGGCCGACGAAGTAGGAGATAAAATTGACGGGGCAAGGTACCATGCCAATGCCGGTAACGTGTACGATGCACAGGGCGAATATGCAAAGGCGCTTGAGTACTATTTTAAAGCCCTAAGAGCCGACGAAGAAGCCGGAAATAAAGGTGATGCCGCGTCCATTTCGAATAATATTGCTGTAGGTTATATCCGGCAGAAGAACTACCTGCTGGCTATGGACTATTGCGAAAGAGCGCTCCAGGAAGCGGGAGAAGTGGGGGACAGATATACAGGGGCATGGGCATTGTATCACCTTGGCGACGCATACTTGTCTCTTGCTGAGGATAGCTCGGTTGCTACGGGCAAGCCAATAACTCAAGTCGAACTTCCGGAGGGGAAATACAAGCCTCATGGTGCTATCCCGGCCGGTAGGGCGGCCCGCCTGGCACGTGCTGTTTCCTATATGCAGCGCGCGCTCGATACTGCCAGAAAGATTCACGTGGTAGATGTAATGCAAAGTTGCTATCTGGGACTCGCTAACGCGTATCGGTCGACCGGAAACTACCGCTCGGCAATGGAGAGTTATCAGAATTATACTGCCATCAAGGATTCGGTTTTTTCCAAAGACAATGAAAAGAATATCCTGCGATTGGGAATACAGAATGAGTACCAAAAACAGCGCCTTGCCGATAGCCTGCGAATGGCCGAAAAGGAAAAGATGGCCACACTAAAGCTGCAGCGCCAGAGAAGCTATACCTACATGGGTGTGGCAGGTGCGCTGTTGCTGCTGGGCGTCTCGTTCGTGATGCTGCGTAATAATAGATTGCTCGGCACAGAGAAAAGGCGCAGCGATGATCTGCTTTTAAACATTCTGCCCTCCGAAGTGGCAGGAGAGCTGAAAAACGAAGGCCGGTCAGCCGCCCGCCACTACGATAACGTCACAGTGTTGTTCACCGACTTTGTGAACTTTACGCAGGCAGGAGAGAAAATGACACCTCAGAACCTCATAGATGAATTGCATACGTGCTTTAAATCTTTCGACGAAATAATTGGCAGGTACAATATCGAAAAGATCAAAACCATCGGCGATGCATACCTCGCTGTTTCCGGGCTCCCCGTTTCTGACCCTGCACACGCAGAGCATATTGTGAGGGCTGCCATCGAGATTCGCGATTTTATGGATAGCCGCTATACCCGTCTTGGCGACCGGACCTTTGAAGTGCGCGTGGGCATACACACCGGCAGCGTCATTGCCGGCATCGTCGGTGTCAAGAAGTTCGCATACGACATTTGGGGCGACACTGTAAA
>CAYNGS010000656.1:0-2264 GCA_964396625.1 uncultured Flavipsychrobacter sp. | reverse complement strand
ATGCCAAAGGTGCCAATTTCGCGGCCATAACCACTGTGCTTAATGCCGCCAAACGGAAGCCGAGGATCAGAGTGGACAAATTCGTTTACGAAACAACTACCGGCCTGTAACTCCTCTGCAGCAAGCTTTTCCGCGCGCGCACGATTTTTTGAGATGATGCCGCCGCCAAGTCCGTAGAGGCTGTCATTGGCGATACGCAGGGCCTCTTTTTCATCTCTTGCCTCTATAATTGCAGCTACGGGGCCAAACATCTCTTCGTCGTACGCTGGCATGCCTTTCTTTACGTTTGTCAGCACCGTGGGCGGATAGTATGCACCAGGCCCGTCAGGAATGAATCCGCCACAAAGCACCCTTGCCCCTTTTTCGATGCTCTTCAGCACCTGCCCGTGCAGCTGATCGCGAAGATCGTGTCTTGCCATCGGGCCAATGCGATTCTTTTCATCCATAGGATCTCCGTAAGTGGCGGCTCTCATCTTTTCTGCATAACGTTTTTCAAATTCTTTTCGAACTGACCTGACCACAATAAACCGTTTTGCAGAAACGCAGCTCTGACCGCTATTGACCAGCCTGCCACGAACAGCGATATCAATGGCCAAGTTCATATCTGCATCTTCCAATATTACGTATGCATCGCTGCCACCCAATTCGAGTACCTGTTTTTTTAAATTGCGACCGGCAGCCTCAGCGACCTTGCTACCTGCGGCTGTGCTGCCAGTAAGTGTGACAGCAGCGATCGCTGGGTCGGCTATGAGCTTTTCAATACGTGATGAAGGCAGCAACAAAGTGTGGAATATGCCCTGTGGTGCGCCGCTATTCTTAATTACCCGCTCTATTGCGAGTGCACAACCGCTAATATTCGACGCATGTTTCAGTACCATAACGTTGCCTGCCATAACCGCAGGTGCAAACGCACGAAATACCTGCCAGTAGGGGAAATTCCAGGGCATGATAGCCAGCAAAACACCGAGCGGCTGAAAGGCTACGTAACTTTTTCGGGCATCGGTTTTCACAATTTCGTTTGAGAGCATTTTAGCGCCTTCTTTGGCGTAAAATTCAAGTGTCCTGGCGCATTTCTCCACTTCGTCCCTGCTTTGCTGTATCGGTTTTCCCATTTCTGAGGTTGCGAGTCTCGCCAGCTCCTCTTTCCGGTTCCGTAACTCCCTCGCGATATTCCTCAACACTGTGGCTCTTCTGTTAAATGGCAGTTTGCGCCAACCGTCGAACGCTCTCTGTGCTTGTACCAGCGCTTTTGCAACTTTCCGGTCATCGTAAAACACATAGGTGGCTATTTCCTGTGCAGTGGCGGGGTTGATGGATGAGACTTTGTCAGGCATAGTGATAAAATTTATAGTAAAATTAAAGACGTTATCCGAACAAAACGTTTTATAAATTTGCAATTCACAAAAATTAACTATCGGCACTTTTCATTTTTTTAAAACGGCAATTAATGGTAACTGATAAGATAAAATTCGGAACGGACGGATGGCGTGCGATCATAGCGCTGGACTTTACGGTATACAATGTGGGCAGAGTAAGCGCGGGACTGGCTGCATGGTTACTGCAAAAAAACGAACGGCCTGTAGTAGTAGTGGGCCACGATTGCCGCTTCGGCGGAGCACTGTTCACAGAGACTACAGCTAAAGTGCTTTGCGCCAATGGTGTGAAGGTTTTGCTTGCGAAGGGATTTATCAGTACGCCGATGATATCGCTTGGCGTACTCCAATTGAAAGCCCAGCAGGGCGTCGTGATAACGGCCTCTCATAATCCGCCGTCTTATAACGGATACAAGCTGAAAGGGGCTCATGGCGGGCCATCCAGCCCAAAAGATATTGCTGCGGTGGAGGCACTGATACCTGCAGAGACTGACATACCGACGCAATCCCTGGCATACTGGGAAGGGAAGGGACTACTGGAATATGTGGACCTTGAAGGCATGTATGTTGAGTATCTCAAGGGTAAATTTGATTTTGAATCCCTATCGAACTCACCATTTAAAATGGCGTATGATGCCATGTACGGCGCCGGTCAGAACGTGATACGCAAATTATTACCGGGCGCGATACTGATACATTGCGATGATAACCCCGGATTTCACGGGCAGGCTCCGGAGCCGATTGACAAAAATCTGAAAGAATTATCGCGAACAGTCGCGACCACCCCGGAAATCAAGATTGGCCTTGCAACGGATGGCGATGCGGACCGTATAGGTTTGTATGACGGAGACGGCAATTTCGTTGACGCACATAATATAATACTGCTGCTTA
>CAYNGS010000655.1:0-2265 GCA_964396625.1 uncultured Flavipsychrobacter sp. | reverse complement strand
AGTCAGGGTCAAGGGCAACTTCAGCGCGAGCGGATCCTCATTTATTATGAGCAATGGTGGTGCTGCAACAGGAGTCGTGTTCCTTTCGCTCCCTTCTGCTTCGGGTGTCATGCTGGCAGATAATACAAGTACGGGAAGCTGGGGCGCTAACCCCGTTTATGTGGATGCGGGATGCACCGCCCAGCTCGATGGCAACTTCAGTACAAGTGTGGGCTCGATAACCGGCCTCACTGTTAACGGCACACTTATTTGCCCGGCAACTTTTTTTGTGAACGGAATTGATAAGTTTACGTTAAACAGCGGAGGGACCCTCAAGGTCGCTAATCCTACGGGCATAAATGGAGCGATCATTACTTCAGGGACAAAAACTTTCTCTAACAGCGCAAACTATGAATTCAATGGGAGCGCCGCACAGGTTACCGGTTCTTTTCTCCCGGTTGCGCTTGTGGCGCCCGATACTATCACAGTTAATAACAGCGCAGGTGTAACACTTTCGCAAACCACTGCAACTACCGGCACACTTTCATTTGCAAGCGGGATATTGAACACTACAGCGGCGTATACAATGTCTGTACCGGGCACAGCCAGCTCTGTGGTGGGCGCCGGGGCTGCGAGCTATGTAAACGGTACGTTGATAAAGTCGGTATCAGGGCTTACAACCCTGAACTTTGAGGTGGGCGACCTGGACTATGCACCCATGAAACTGACATTAAGTGCTTCGGGCACAGGTGGGAGCATCGGGCTGCAGACCACTAACGGTCTGCATCCGAGTGTTGCTACGTCGGGGCTGCTGTCGTCCAATATGGCCAATCACTACTGGACGATCACGAACCTCAGCGTTTCGGGACCGGGAACAGTCACGGTACAAGGAACCTATAACTTGTCAGATATAATCGGCGGCACGAACACAGCCTTTCAAACCCAGGAATATACAGGATCAGCATGGCTTGGCGCTCCGCTTGTGACCGCCAATACAGTGTCACCATATACTTCGTTGACGGTTTCGGGAGTTCCGCTGGCTTCGCTTGCCGGCGACTACATCTTTGGAAATATTTTCTGCGGCACGCTTCCAATCACAGGTACGACAACGGTGTGTGGTGGCGCTACTGTAACACTTAGCGATGCAACCGCAGGCGGAACGTGGAGCAGCAGCACGCCTACCATAGCAACCGTGGGAGCTGCCGGCGTAGTTACGGGCGTGAGCGGCGGTACTACTACGATCTCTTACACATCCTCGGGTTGCACAGTGACAACTGTGGTGACGGTGAACCCCGCTCCTAATGCCGGAACAATAAGCAGCGCCGATACCATAGTGTGTGTAGGCAGCACGATATCTGCATCAGACGGAGCCACCGGCGGCACATGGGGCAGCACAAACACAGCGTTTGCGTCGGTTACTGCGTCCGGCGTTGTGAATGGTATAGCACCGGGCATTGACACCATTACTTATAGTGTGACCAACGGCTGCGGCACCGCTGTGGCCAAGTTCAGGATAAAGGTGCTTTCGGTGGTTGCCTGCGCCCACCTGGGTACCAACAGCGTTGGCAGTGAGCAACAGACTGAGCTGAAAATATATCCTAACCCGTCGGAAGGAATGTTCACATTAACTCTTCTCTCCAACGAAGATGCGAGCGCAGACGTGGTCGTATCCAATGTCCTTGGCGAAACAGTGACACGATTCTCAACCACCACCAACAAACCAACGGATTTAAAACTCGATCTGGCGCCCGGTGTATACCTGGTTTCCGCCTCAACGAACGACGGCAGGTATAATGCCAGGATCATGATCAGATAACACAGAAAGATACACATTGCTATTGGGCGCAGTCGTAAGGCTGCGCTCATTTGTTATCAGGAGATACAGCGTCCATCACCACCCGGGTGAAGGCATCCCATGTATACTTCCTCTTTTCACGTAGGATATTTGGCAGCAGATCTGGGATAGAGTCAGGCTGATAAAATTTAACGATGGCGTCTGCGATGGAAGTAGCCTCAGGTTTTGCAACAAAGCCAACCTTTCCGTCCGGTACTACCTCCGGCAGGCCGCCAACATTGGTAACGACCATTGGTTTTTCAAAATGGAAGGCTATCTGGGTGATGCCACTTTGTGTAGCGTGCTTGTATGGCTGCACCACAAGATCTGCTGCGCTGAAATAATAACGTACTTCAGCATTGGGAATGAAATCTGTTTTTAAGTGAACGACATTTTGCAGGCTGTGCTTTTCGATGATGCTGTTGTTATTGGCCTCTGCAGTTTTGTCATAG
>CAYNGS010000654.1:0-2270 GCA_964396625.1 uncultured Flavipsychrobacter sp. | reverse complement strand
TTTTTTTTAATATTTATATCATATATAAATATAGCTATTGCGCAGCAAGGCTCGTTATACTTTAGTGTCGGTTACAATAAGGCCTGGTTCGATCAGTCGACCATACACGTAGACCAGGGTACATTGGGCAACAGTTATGATATGCTCAATGTAAAAGGGGACAACAACACCAGGTCTGGCATATCTGCGCTACAGCTAAACTACAGGCTCGGTTACTATTGCAATTATGAGCAGAACCTGGGTATAGAGCTGAATTTTGACCCGGTGAACTACCGGATAAAGGATGGCCAGAAGGTGCATCTGAAAGGCATCATCAACGGAACAGCAAATGTCTCGAAAACCGTAGACTTCTCAGAGAGTAACGGGTACTACTACTATTTTAACAGCACCAACTTACTGCTGTTCAACCTGGTAAAGAGATTTTGTATTTACAGGGCCAACACTAAGAAGATAGGTGTGGATGCTATACTTAAAGGCGGAGCCGGGCCGGTGCTGCCTCACTTTCAGAACAGCCTGCCTATAAACCCCGTCAATGATCCCCAACTGCAATATGGCGGCTGTAATGCCGGGGCCGAGCTGGCGTTGAGAGTAACGGTTTACAGGTATGCATACCTTGAGTTTGCCGGAAAATATGACTATGCAAACCTGAATGCGCTGGCCGTGGACGAAGGCACAGCCCAGCAAAAGCTAAGTACTTATGAAGTGATTGGGAGCATCGGTTTTACGTTTCCTACTACCAGGTACAATCCGCTGTTTTATCACCAGACCATAATAACCATCATACCGCTGTTTGTGGACGCAGAAGACAGTGTGAATAACGAAAACAAACGGAATGAGGACCTGCTGGCAATGTATGACGGGCCGATGCAGGATATACCGGAGTTTGATGAGATAGTGGACAAGAGGACGAAGGCCTATAACGACAGCCTGAAACTGATAACCGATAGCATGATGCGGGTACAGTTTGCCGACAGTATGCAGGTAGCGGACAGCCTGTTGCGTGCTGAGAAGCCTGCTGCGCCTGTGATGAGTGACAGCACGCTCAACGTTAATGCTGATTCGCTGAAGATGGCAGACAGTACGCTAAACAAGGGAGATAGTAAGAAACATAAGAAGCGTAAGAAACACAAAGCCGAGGAAGCGGTGACAGAACCCGCGGCAGCGCCTCCGGCAGCTCCAACGTCGGTTGCACCGCCGGGTGATGTGCCTCCTGCACCGCCAGCCGCAGAGGAAAAGCCAAAGCCTGAAACGCGCGAAAAGAAAGAAGTAACCGAACAAAAGGATAAGCCCGAAAAAGCTGACGAGAAGGCCGACCAAAAAGATAAGGAAGATAAAAAGGAATCGAAAAAAGAGAAAAAGAAACGGGAGAAAGAAGAGCGTAAGGAAAAGAAAAAGAAAGAAAAAGAGGAGAAAGGAAAGGCAGATAATGCCGAGAAGGAGAAGCCTGCGGAGAGCCCCGAGAAAAAGGACAATTAGCCAACAGCATTTCCCGGGCCTGCATTCTTATTGTTCGTATCCCACGTCCTCCAAAAGGTTTCGTCCGTCGGCGGCCGCAGTGGCGAGAATGTCGCAGCGATTGTTCCATTTGTTGTCCGCGTGACCCTTTACCCAAACAAATTTTATGTGGTGCATCTTGTGCAATTCGAGATACTGAGCCCACAGATCTGCGTTCTTCTTACCGGCGAACCCTTTCTTTGACCAACCGAATACCCAGCCTTTTTCCACTGAGTTTACAACATATGCCGAGTCGCTGTAAATAGTAATATTCAGCGGCGCCCGTTTCAGAAGCTGCAGTGCGGCAATAACGGCCATGAGTTCCATCCTGTTGTTGGTGGTATGCCTGTAGCCCTGCGATATCTCCTTCACTGTGGCTCCCCAATGCAGAATAGCTCCGTACCCCCCGGGGCCTGGATTGCCGCGGGCTGCGCCATCTGTGTATATAACGAGTTGGGACATTGACTAAGGCAAAAGCTGAAAGTGAAAGGTTAAAAGTTGTCGGTAGTTAATCTAAGTCAAAGGTTAAAAGTTGAAAGCTAAAAGTTGTGCGCCGATAATTAAACCAAGCATTAAAATCTTTGTGCGATAGTTGATGCTCCTGGCGGTTAACTTTTGCCTTAAAAAATTATTCCCATTTGAAGGCTCTCCCGGCTATTGCATAAACCACTACGCCCCATAGCAACAGTACAAGTATATCTGTTCTTACGTCCCAAAAACCCGCGCCTTCAAAGGCGATCCTGCGTAAAGCATCATTAAGATAGGTAAGTGGCAAT
>CAYNGS010000653.1:0-2271 GCA_964396625.1 uncultured Flavipsychrobacter sp. | reverse complement strand
TGTTCATCATGTCGTTCGACTCAACAGAAGAATGGTAGAGATATTTATTTGCCGGATCGGCCGGATGGTCTATTTTAAAAGCTTTTATGCCGGCGCTTGCATTTGCGGCATAAAGATCACCATCGAAATAACCCGCGTAGTTAACCGTTCCGTTCTGTGCAAAACCGTAAACACCATACGCACTGCCCGGCGACGTTGTATTTTTATCAGCATATCCATAGACACCAATAGAGTAGGTGCCAGAATTGTAGGCGTCTCCCTGCAGCCCTTCACACTCTGTATTAGTTGAGGAGGAGCTGTACCCATAAAGACCCATATCTGATCCGATAGCGAGTATGCCGGTACCAGTCGCATCCGCGGTTGTTCTTATTGTTCTGGCATAAATGCCGCAACGGCTGCCGTCGGTTGCTCCGTTATAAACAAGACGCTGCATTCCGAACGGCGTTGGAGTCCCGGTTTGATTAACATACAGCAGTATGCTGTCGGCTGCTGATTCAATGGTCAGTGTTCCGTTCGGAGCAGTGGTTCCCAACCCGATCTTCGATCCGTTCTGGTATAACGAAGAATTAGTGATCGCGGTAGGACTGGTAAATTTTGAAACATAGTTTGCAGTTCCAGTGCTGGTTATTCCCGCAGGCAGTGCATTCACGGTCACTGCCGTTACCCTGCCGTAGGCATCGGTTGTAAATGCGGGGTAGTGCGTGCCGTCGCCATAATTGCCTGCTGTGCCGGCGGTACCTAAGCCAATACTGCCTGAACTGGTAATTGTGCCGCCGGTCAGCGGTGCAGACGCTGTAATTGAGGTAACAGTGCCGCCCGCAGCAAGTGTAGTGGGCGTCCAGGAGCTTGAGCCACTGTTCCAGATAAGAGCCTGGCCTGACGTCGGTGCAGTGGAACTGATGTCGTGGCCTTGCATTTTTACCACAGTAGCAGCTGCGTTCGTCCCGGTCACATCGCCACCCATCGGCACCGTTCCGGTAATTGATGTTGCGCTGGTGGCAGAAGTAGCCGTCGCGGCAGTATTAGCCGAGTTGGCATAAACGGCGTAAGGCACGCTAAGCAATTGGGCCGTACCCCCTCCGGCATAACTCGTGCCACCGGTTGGGTCTATTTCCACCTGCAGATATTTTAGCCCGCTTCCCCATGCGATACTGCTCATGGTACCGGACACAGGTGTTCCGCCGCCAACTGACAAACTGTACAACCCGAAACTGTTGGTGGATGCTGTTTGGGTTTCCTGGTACAGCACAGCACCTGTGGCAGATACATCGTGAATAGTGAGCCGAAGCCCGATAGTGGCACTCACCATAGGCATCCCGGCGGTGGTACGGGCGACGCCCTGGTAATTAAATAGTTGAGGCGCCTGTGCCCAGGCAGTCATTCCCGCTGACAGGAACAACCCAATTTAGAGTAGTAACTTTTTCATACATGTTGGTTTTAGTTTTTGGGATAAATTTGGATATACTGTGTTTATGTTTCGGGTAAAGTATGCTCGGATTATGTTTGACCACTTTCACCATGACCGGCTACGCTATATGTGCAGCTACTGATGGCTGCACTGCCTTTGGGCAGCAGTAACGGGGCTGGTCTTTTCATAAGGCGTTATTAAAAAAGGGAATAAAATATATTACCTAACAAAAGTATAACTAAAAAAAGTAAAAAATAAAAGGACCGCGAAAAAATAATCTCCGGTCCTTTTGTCTTAAAGCCGTGCCAGCTTGTGCTGCTGAAGGACGCGATTAATCAGTATTTTTGACGTAACATGCTAAAATACACCTTCTTCCACTACACCTTTTCTACATGGACGCGACCACTGCCACTGTAAAAATATGCCCTCAGTGTCAGGCATCGTTCTCCTGCGCTCCGGCCGACTGCTGGTGCAGTAAACTGCCGCATATAATGCCAATGGATCCGCACGCTGCCTGCTATTGTCCCCGGTGCCTGGCCGCCATTATCGAATCAAAGATCGCCGGCGAGGCAAAAAACAGGAGGTAAAATTTCTTCCACCTCCTGTTTACCGCAATAATGCCAATGTCGCAATTACTTAGCCCCTACTGGCTGGTTGTCCTTAGCAGGTGCGGGTGTGGTAACGGCATCAAAGCTCTTGCTGTATGGCTGGCCCCACTCCTCGGCATGGAGGTAATGTCCCTTAAACTCCTGTTCTTTTTCAACCTCAGGCACTACACGGTGTGCATTGGCATACTTATCCTGGCGCACGCCGGTCACCTGCCAGCTTACTTTTACACCGGGCTTGTCGGTCTTTATCACAAA
>CAYNGS010000652.1:0-2275 GCA_964396625.1 uncultured Flavipsychrobacter sp. | reverse complement strand
GGCAAAAAAAATTGATCTTTTGGGCAGAACCACTTTTTATAATAGTGTTAGAGGCAACCATTTTATGGTTTTAGTTTCCCTGTTTTATAATCAAGCAGCAGCTTCAGTGTTTGCTTCATGGTCTTTTGCACATTCATTTTCGATTCACCCTGTTTCAGGTCGTAGCGCAGTATCATAGGCACCTCATTCATCGTGGCGCTTTGGCTGGCCACTTTCAGCAGCACCTCCACCATGCAACCAAAACCTTTTTGTGTAATGAATTTATCACCATATACATTAATGGTCTTTCTTAGCATATCTACCCGGTATGCGCGGAAGCCGCACGTATAATCCCGTATCCCCTCAAAACCGACAAGCATCCGGAACAAAAAGCCGGCGGCCCAGCTAAAAAATGTCCGGGAGCGTTTTAACCCTTTGATCCGGGCGCCGGGCTGGTAACGCGACGCAATGACCAGGTCGCTGCCCTCTGCGATTTGCTGGGCCATTCGCTGTATCAGAAATGGTATCTGACTGTCGTCTGCGTCAAGCGTGACAACAATGTCTGTATCTTTCAGGCCTTGTATCGCCCTGCGCATCCCTGAATTTATTGCATTTGCAAGACCACTGTTTGGTTGTATATCCAAAACATCTATAGGAATATCTGCCTTAAAGTTCTGTGCAACAGCCAGCGTATTATCAATACTGCCGTCATTTACCACAAGTACGCTCGCATCCCATTTATAAAAATTGTAGGCTTCATTGATCTTATGAAGTAATGGTGGTAGTGATTCTTCCTCATTGTATGCGGGTAATACAATAGTGATATGCATAATATTTAAAAGCTACTTTAGCGTTATGTCGTTTAGTGCAAATAACATTTCAATAAGGAAGGTCTGTTACGCTAAAGTAATCTATTTTATAAATCCCCACCTTATTGATGGCTAAATTTTCTGCCTTCGATCTTCTCGGCTTCATTTCTGAATTCGTCGGGCACCACAACCTTTTCATTTTTTTTAAAATCGAACATCACGATCACGTCATGCGCTTCTGCTGCAATTTCGTTTTGCTCGTTTAGTATCCGGTGGTGAATGCCGAAACTGGTGTTTTTAATAAACGGGATGGTTGCCTCGATGATGACGTTGCCGGGATAGAACAGCGGCTTCATGAACTGGCAGGAAGTGGAAAGGAGTATCGGCCCGATCCTCGTATCGGCAAATGATGCGGCAAGTCCGCTCACCTCCCAATAATTTACTCGGGATGCCTGTATGTATTTGAAGTAGGTTACGTTGTTAACATGGCCGAAAAGATCCATTTCGCTCCAGTCTATTCTTAGTTGCAGCTTTACCGGGAAGTTATTCATGTCTGTTTAATTAAATATACGGGGCTACTTCAGCAGGTACATGAGCCGCGCTACCCAGAGATTGCTGTATTGGTCAGCACGGGCGTAGGTAGGCGGCGGCAGCTCCGTGCGAATAGGAACGATCGAGTACTGGAACCGCACATTGAGAAATAATCCCTTTACCAGGTGCAGGTCTACACCCGCCAGGAAGTCGAACGCATCTTTTTTGAAGGGATACTTATCGTTAAAGTCCAGCGTGCTCCGGTTATTAATGGAGTCTATCTGAATGGTTTCGTTACTGCCCACCAGTCTGCTGTAAGAAAAGCCCACGCCGAAATGGCTTTTGCGTTTGTCAAAGTAATTGATCATCACAGGCACTTCGGCATAGTTGGCGCTGATGCCGTATTTCAGAATCGTGATCGAAGGCTTGTATGGCGAGAACTCAGGCCCGAAACTTTTGCTTCCCTTTTCAGAATAAAGTATTTCCAGGCTCAGTGCAACGTGTTTTGCAAGTTGTGCGTAGACGATGCCACCCACATTGGCGCCGATCTTGTGATAGCCGGCAAAATAATCGCCATCTACCTGCGCAAAATTTGCACCGGCCAGCAGCCCGCCATAGAATAGCTGTCGCTGAGCCAGGTATAATCCGTGGTCGTCATCATCCTCTTCTTCCTGCGCCCTCGCAACCCCTGAAAATGCAGTTAAAATAACTGTAATGATTAGAAGTGCCGCGAATTTTCTACTTTTATTCATCGAAACCAGGTATGCTCCTTTCCCAATAGACGAAAAACCGGTCTTTGATCTTGGGTAGGATCTGAAAAACATTTTAATCGGAAATAATGAGTTTCAAATATACGCCAAACACGCTGAAAAAATTAGAAGAGCTTTATGAGGAAGCTCGTTATATAATACGTTATGAAAAAGGAAATTTCAATAGTGGCTACTGTATCCTTGAGG
>CAYNGS010000651.1:0-2278 GCA_964396625.1 uncultured Flavipsychrobacter sp. | reverse complement strand
ACTATGCAGTTTACCTGCCTGCATATGACGACGAAACCATCGTGAGGCATTTGTCGGTATTCAATGAAGCGAAATGGGAGGTATTTTCAAAACACAACAAACAGCCGTTCGTATCTGGTAATGTCTCTGTAAAGAAAATAGACAACAGGGCGTTCATAGAAAGTATGGCCGCAAGTGCGGGTGTTTTGTGCGGAGCGGGGTTTGAGGGGCCCGCAGAAGCGATGTACCTGGGTAAGAAGATAATGGTGATACCGATGCTGACGCAATATGAACAACAATGCAATGCCGCCGGAGCAGCAGCGATGGGTGCAACAGTGGTAAAAACACTAGATGAGAAGCATCACAACATAATACGGGAATGGCTGGAGCGCGGCAGGTCAATTGAGGTTGACTACCCGGATATAACAGAAGAAATTATAGCAAAGATCATAAAAGAACATGCCCCAAATTACAGACAGAAAACTAAGACACCGGCTGGCATTGGTATTTAACCACGGGCTGGACCTAGCAGTGAGGCTTACCGACATCATAAGAGCCATATGCCTTTAGTCGGCTGAGTTTAGCAGTGGCAGAAAATTCAACTCATTTATTAATTCTTAGTTAAATAATGTTAGAATTCCGTCGCGTTTTCTGAATGGATTAGATAATTGTGTATTTTCTACTTGTTAACAATCAGTGGATTTAACACACAATTAAGCCGGAAACGGAACATATTTTCTAATTTTGGGCCTTCTATAATAATTGTAAAAATGAAATATATGCGTAACCCTCTACTTCTTATCGTTTTTTCCGTCGTTTTGATAACTACAAATGCTGAGGCCCAGGTCGGAAAGCGCTGGTATAGTTATTCGGATTATCTGAGTTTTACTTCATCGGCCGGATTTAGCCTGATGGACATCTGGAATGATACCACTGGGATCTTTGGCTATAGCGGTCTGCCATCGCCCTACCAGGGCAATAAGTTTGTGTCGGTAGGTACCTCATTTGCGCCGAGGTTGGCATCGTGGAACGATGTAACGCTGTTTGGCTCAACCATAAAAGTTGGTCCCGGCGATGTGTACACGATAGACTCGGTGAGAATTTACGGAAATTACCAGCGCAATAGCGCTAAGCCATCGCCCAAGGACACTTTGCGTTTGGGGTTCGTTTATGGCAACGGAACAACCACCACAAATCTGCCGGGCAATTCGCTGACGGGTGGGCCCCTGCTTGTTGATTACGGTTCTGATCCGGTCAACTTTCTGCAGATGTTTCATGACAGTACGAAAAATATTGCTGCCCGCTATGTTGGGGCTGTGCCCGTGCCTTATGTGCAGTCTATAATTCTCTCGTCGACAGATACATCATCAGCTTTTAACCGGGCCTATGCGCTTACTACACCATTTTCGGTACCCGCCGGTAGCTGTGCATCTATGTCATTTACATTCAAAAGCGGCGATGCTTCTTATACTCCGTTTGATACAATAAGGTATGAATCGGGCAGTTACAAGTACGGGTTATTTAACCCTATAATTGGATACGAAGGTACCACCGGCAGCCCGATGTTCGCCATTTACGACCCGGCCGACAGCAATGTAGGTTTTTTTAAGAATGAGGGCTATGGCGATGCCGGGTGGGGTGGATTGTATATACCAACCTGGGCATGGGTTGTGGGGGGAGGCCCTTCTGAATTGCAGTATCCGGCATTTGATTTTCACATAAATTGTCCAACCTGCGACCTTAATGACAGTATCACCGGCACATTGCATGCTTGTGTAGGCACCACATCTTCCCTGGCGTTCAGTTTGCCGGGAGGAACCTGGAGCAGCAGTAATCCATCTGTGGCTACCGTAGGTGTGGGAACCGGAATTGCAGGAGGCGTTGCCGCAGGGGCGGTAACTATAACCTACACACTTTCCGGCCATCACTCTTACACCACATTCATAGTGGATGCGGCGCCGGCGGCTATTACAGGTACGACACACGTTTGCACCGGCGCTTCAACAGCTTTGAGCGATGCCACTTTCCCGGGTACGTGGACAAGCGGAAGTACCTCTGTAGCAACGGTAGATCTGATCACCGGCACAGTATATGGAGCTGCGCCGGGAACAAGCGTAATAACTTATACTGCAGCTACGGGGTGCACGGCGACCACCATTGTCACGGTCACAGCTTCTCCGGCCGCTATTACCGGTACCACGTCCGTTTGCGTTGGGTTGACTACGACACTGGCTGATGTGACCGTAGGCGGTACCTGGAGCAGTGGCAGTATTCCAAATGCCACAGTAGATATTTCTTC
>CAYNGS010000650.1:0-2288 GCA_964396625.1 uncultured Flavipsychrobacter sp. | reverse complement strand
TTGCTACAACTACTGATCCGAATGCTCAATACTGGAACGTAGGGAAAATACCTTTTGCTGAGAAGAACTATGGTATCTCAATGACGTACACTCCCTGGCTGAAAGACCTTGTGCCGGATATCTTCCTTGCTTATCTCGCAGGTTATGCCAAATTTGGTAAAAATAACGATCAGGCTATAAGTGCATCAATGCGCTATTTTTCGCTTGGCAATATCAATTACACAGACCAATTGGGTAACTCGATCGGCACAGGCCTGCCTCGCGAATACTCTTTCGATGGTGGCTATTCGCGCAAGCTTTCTGAGTACTTATCTACCGGGCTGAGCCTGCGGTATATTCGCTCTGCTATCGCGTCTGGTGTGAGTTATTCTGCCAACAGTGCGGACTACCGTCCCGGAAATGCTTACAGTGCAGACCTTGGCTTCTACTATACCAAGAAGCATGAAATAACCGATGACCGCAGCAATACGCTGAGTATTGGCGCTGTGGCCAGTAATATAGGCTCAAAAATCTCTTACAATTCTACCCGCAAAGATTTCATTCCCATGAACCTGGGCATTGGTATGGCTTATACATCGCAGGTAGATGCTTACAATAAAGTAGTTTTTGCGTTAGACCTGAATAAATTGCTGGTGCCCGTGCTTACCTCGGTTAATGGCGGTGACACGCAGGTGGCGGTTGTACCGGGCATCCTGAAGTCATTCAGCACCGGAGACCAGGTGAAAGAAATAGACGCATCGCTGGGGGTTGAATATTGGTACCAGAATACGATAGCTTTTCGTGCCGGCTATTTTTACGAAGACAAGGACAATGGCGACCGTCAGTATGTTACCTGCGGGCTCGGTGTGAAGTACAATATTTTCCAGATAAATGCTTCGTACCTGATCCCTGAGGGTTCCGGCACAACGCGCAATCCATTATCAAACACGCTACGTTTCTCTCTGATATTTGAATTCGATAAAATAGAAGTTGCCAAGGGCGACGATACAGAAGAATCTAAAGCGCAATAGTGCGACCAGATAATAAGACACAAAAGAGACGCCCACGTTCATCACGTGGGCGTCTCTTTTGTGTGCTGTTAAACCCCGGCCGAGCTACTCTTCCGTATCAAATCCGTGCACTACAGGTACACCCTTTACAATACTGTAGATAGCGGGAGCCTGGTGGTAAATGCTGTTTGTGAACCTGTTGCCTAATACTACAATGGTCATATTCTCCTTTATAAACCGGTAGAACGAAGTGTTATTGCCATGCCACCAGCCATTATGGTAGATTACTTTATTGCCATTGGCATAGCAAAGCATCCTCCAGCCAAGGCCGTAATTCTTGATGCCCGGCTTCTCAAAAGAACATGGTCCGTAAGCCAGTTCTATAACATCGTTACTCAGTAATTTATTCTGGTAAAACGACTGATCCCAGCGATACATATCCTCGGCAGAACTGTATATGCCCTTGTCGCCATACACGCCATCTGCAAACATATCGGGCTCACGCCACCAGTTGCGCTTATAGCTTATCGTTGCATTGGGCGGAAGGCCCCGGGCGGGATCATAAACAAACGTATGCGCCATGCCCAGCGGCTGAAATATGTACCTGGACATAAAATCATAGTAGGTCATATCCGTGATCTTCTCAATGACCCTTGCCAGCACCGCGAAGTTGGTATTGCAGTATTTAAAACGGGTATTGGGCCGAAACTCAAGCGACGGCGCGTACCGTGCCATCATAGCGATCATTTGCTCATTAGACACCGGCGAGTCATGATCATGATCAAATATCGGCACCCATTTTGTATAGTCCGGCAACCCCGACCGGTGGTTGAGCAGCATTTTTATGGTGATATTGGGATACGGAAACTCCCGGATGTAGTGCTGCACAGGGTCGTCTATATTCAGGTACTTATGCTCGTAGAGGTACAGAATGGCCGCGCCGGTAAATGTTTTCGACACCGACGCCAACTGGCTGGAAGAGCTATTGGCCCAGGGTATTTTCCTTTCTTTGTTGGCATAACCGAAATATCGCTCATAAATGATCTTGCCATTGTAACCGATAAGCACTGCACCATTAAATCCAGCTCGCACCTGCTTGCTGTAATAGTTGTCCAGTTGTGCAATGATATCACGCCTTTGCGGGCTCAATGTATCGTACATGAGTGCAGGTGGGCCTGTCTTAACGGGCATCTCATGAAACTTGCTGTTGCTGGAGCGGGCAGCAGCCGGTTGGGAGTCAGAATGGCAAGCAATAAACAGTAGTGACAGGATGGTTATTATTAAGTAAGAAGGTTTAAA
>CAYNGS010000649.1:0-2299 GCA_964396625.1 uncultured Flavipsychrobacter sp. | reverse complement strand
CTTACCGGACTGCTGTCTCATAAAACTCCATAATGACTGCTGTTCCTGCATCTATGTGTATTTATACGTACTCACTGCCGCAAAAATATCCGCCCGTGTAGCATGCCTGGTCTGGCCCTCCCCGTTTGTGATACTTATTGTTTCAGCGTCCTTATTCATGATTAAGTATTCCATCAGGCTCCACAGATCATCGCTAACTGAAAAAGGCTCCGCTCCTTGTGCGGAGCCTTCACCCAGTTCTTTCCATATATCCCCTGCTTTGATCACGCCAAGGGCCAGCCTCAGGTAAGAAGCTGAGAAAAACTCTTTTACAAAGTCATTGGCCGGGTTGAAAAGCAATTCCGACGGCCTTCCCGATTGCACTACCCTCCCCTCGCTCATCAGGCATATGCGGTCGCCCAGCAAAAAAGCCTCCTGCACATCATGCGTCACCATCACTATCGTCTTTCCCATAAATTCATTTATCTCGCTGAAGTCCCTGCTTATCTTCGTCCTCGTTATCGTGTCCAGCGCACCAAATGGCTCATCCATCAGTAGTATAGGTGGGTCTGCGGCCAGTGCCCTTGCTATATTCACCCGCTGCTGTTGCCCTCCGCTGAGCTCATGCGGGTACTTTGAGAGATACGTCACCGGTAGCTGTAGCTTGTTCATCAATGCCTCAGTAACATCCTGTATCTTCCTTCTGTCCCACTTCAATAATTGTGGCACAACAGCTATGTTCTCAGCAACCGTATAATGGGGAAACAGACTATTGTGCTGCAACACATATCCTATACCCCGCCGCAATTCCTCCGGCGACTGTTCAGTAATATCCGCACCACCCACGCTTATTCTGCCGGCAGTCGGCTCAATAAGCCTGTTGATCATTTTCAGCGTCGTGGTCTTGCCGCATCCGCTCGTTCCCAGCAATACAAGGTTTTCACCTTCCTTCACCTCAAACGAAATGTCATCAACCGCTTTTACCCGTCCAAAGTGTTTGCTCAGATGTTGTGCGGTTATCATCGTTGTGCTATATATTTCAGTTAAGGCTGAGCTAAGAATCGTTCCACGATAAAGGTCAGCAGTTCATTGTCAATCTGCTCAATAGGGTGCGGCGTGCCGGGCAGCAATGCCATTTGGGCGTTTGGCAATACCCTGTATACGGCCGCAGTTTCCTCAAGGGTCACCATTTTGTCGCGGTCGCCCAGCAGCAGCAATGCCGGTATGCTTATCGAAGCATAGTCCTCTGTCTTAAAGGTATTGTCCTTCCCCAAGGCAGTCATCATTTCGGCCGTCCGGTTCAGCACTTCCTTCCAGTCGTTCGGATGGTGTCGCCCCCTGAGCGTCGCTGCAAAGGCCGGGATCTTCTGCTCCATTTTCTCCGGGTTCAGCATCTGTGTTTCCTTCTGCGCGGTAGCCTCGTCCCAATGATATTTTGTCGCCAGTGTGATCACTTTCGCTATCTTTTCAGGATGATGCTTTGCCAGGTACATGCCAACATAGCCACCCATGCTATACCCAAACACGGATACCTGCCCTATTTTTTTGTCCTCTATATATCGCAATATATCATCGGCAAAGAGCTGCACCGAAAACGGCGCACCGTCAAGTGCACGCCCGCCATGTCCCACTAGGTCAGGTGCCAATACATCATATCTCGCGCTCAAACTATCAGCAAGTGGCCTGAGTTGAGCCGACGCACCAATGGCGCCATGAAGCAATAGTAAATGCTGCATATCAAAGATAAATATAGGCTATTTATTCACCTCTGCGGCATTTGCACAATTGCCCCCAAAAGTTTACATTTGCATCGTTATAAAAAAATAATACATGAGTCACAACACAGATCACGGGCACTCAAAAGAAAAGGTTTCCATCATATCTTTCAAGAATTCTTTCTGGCTGGTAATAATCATTGTTGGGCTTTTCATTGCAGCACTCAACTTTGTCAAGGCCGAAAGCGGCGGAGAAGAGGAAGGCAAGGGTGAAGGCAAGGAAAAAACCGAGATGAAAGCTGAATCTGCCGGCGAAAAGACCGAACAAAAAGCGGAAAGCACTCCTGCAGAGACTCCTGCAAAAGATACCGCCGGCAAAAGCGCAAAATAAAACCTAACCAGGGGTGGAAATGCAGCCAAATGATGTGATAGTGGTTACAGGTGCAGCCGGATTTATTGGCAGCTTCCTCACAGGTTATCTGAACCGGCTCGGCTTTGAGCAGTTGGTTCTTGTAGACGATTTCTCTGTCGAAAAAAAATCTCCAAACCTCGCAGGTAAAAAATATATCCAGTCCGTCCCCCGTGAGCAATTCTTCGACTGGTGG
>CAYNGS010000648.1:0-2304 GCA_964396625.1 uncultured Flavipsychrobacter sp. | reverse complement strand
TAGCCGTCTGCCACAAAGCAGTGGCCGCCACTGGGGCCTGAACCTGTATAGATAACCGGCCTGTGCGCATCTATCTCAGCCTTCAGGGTATCTACCCAGGAAGAGTCATCGTAAGAATAATGGTCTAAGCCCTGCAGGGTTGACGCCTTATAACGGAAGTAGGTCTGGAGGGCATACTGTGCGCAGTTAGTGACCGGGCTGGAAGCAGTAGTTACAAATGCTCCGCTTTCGGTGGGGCTATAATTCATATCCACGCTCACGCCCGCCTGGTACATCAGCACCGCTACAGCCGTGTCTACATGTGCAACGGTATTTGTCATAGCGCTCCACTGGTACGTTGTGCTGTCGAACTCGGCCGAAAGCATACCGTAAGCGCCCGAATAATAAGAATGTGAACCGACTCCCTTCACCGGCCAGTTCCAGTATTTCATCACCTGTGCCATAGCCGTAGCCACGCAACCGGTAACAGCATTCGTGTCTGCGCTGGCATCCCAGGGGCACAGTGCATTATAGTAGGGCGACTGGTTCCAGTCAGTATGCAGCAGCGGCATGACGATAGTAGTCTTCGCAGCAGTTTTCCCCGTATTGGTCAGCAAGTCGTTCCACTTGGCGGTCTGCGCGGGCGCGGTGATACCGTTTTCTATAATGTAGTTTACCTGGTCTTTATAGTTATTGAGCCAGTAGCTGACCTGCGATGGCATGTGGCTGGTGGCAAACGGCGACTCGGCCGAAAAACCAAGCACGGGTACTACGTTGTCGTCACCTGCAATGATCACAAAACCTGTGGCGCCCGTGGCAAACACATAGAAGTCATTTACCGAAGCGCCGTTTATGACAGACGAAGCAGTATATATCAATGAAAGGTCTGAGGCGCTTTTTACAGCCATACCTTCACTTTTGCAGAAACCGTAAGCAACTGTTGTGGCTGTGGGTACATCAACAGCCTTACCGAATGAAACCTGGCATGCAAGAAAAAATACAAAAACAGATGAAATGATCTTCACAGTAAAAATTTTGATGCGCAAAGATAGGCGATTTTAAAATCTAAGATCGTCACATCTGTGTAAGATTGCGATGCCGGAAAGTTATTTACCCACAGAAAGGAATTATTCACCACTAATACCTGAAAAAAACCTCCGTAGCGCCGAATCCGTACCTGCCGCTCCACTCGTTTTTGAAGCGGCTTACTTCGCGTGTCTGCTTAAGAATCGCATGCACCTCTTCGCGTAGTTTTCCCTTGCCGAGGCCGTGTATCACGATCATGCGCTCCTGGCGGTGCACTATGGCAAGATGCAGGTAGTGCTGCAATGTATCGAGCTGTAGTTTTATAATGTCGGCATTAGTGAGGCCTTTCTTGTTGTCCACAAGCTGCTCTATGTGCAGGTCTATTTCGTACTTAGCCTGCTCAATAGTTTTGGTGGTGATCAATGGCTTGGATAGCAGCTTAGGAGATGGCTCGAACTTCTCTTTTGGTTCTTCCTTTTTCTTTGGTCTGAACTCGTCGATGAGCAGGTAGCTGAAGGAAGGATCGCCGCTCACCAAAAGGCTGCTGATATGTTCAAACAACTTCGCCGGGCGAATGCGGAGTATGCCGTCGGCCGCGCCCATCGTCGCATTCTGCACATCGCTGAGCTGCCAGTGAAACCGCGGCTGGTCATTCATATCGGCATAGCTGACGCTATGCAGGTACACATTGCCGAACGCATGCAGCACACCTTCATGCCTGAACTCACTTTCCTGCGAAAAGCGCACATCATACATGAACTTCACCGGCTGCGGCATTTCATTGAGCAGGTACACCCTGAGCACGTCCACTACCTCCTCCATTTCTTCGGTCTTAAAAACCGGCAGAAACGAGAGGTAAACACCTTTTGCAAGGCGCTGCTTTCGTTCCGCAATTTTTTCTACAGGCAGTTGTTCGGGCGGTGAAGTTTTTTTCTTTTTTGCAGGCTTGTCGGTAAACCATTTCAGGTAAGGATGGTCTATGTCGTCGAGGTGCACCGGAAAGGAAACCCCATTCACCTCTACCTCGAGCATATGCTCATTGATGTAGGCGCTCACATGGCCTTCTTCGCCAGTTTGCTTCAGCAGCACTTTATCGCCGATCGAAAATTTCATTTAGCTTTTTTTACCGCAGGTCAACTATCCGCTCTTCCAGGAAGGCGGTCATCTTCCTTACTGCAATGCCCCTGTGGCTGATGCGGTTCTTTATACTCAAAGGTAATGCACCGAAGGTTTCTTCGTAGCCGCGCGGCCTGAATATGGGGTCGTAGCCGAAGCCGCCTGTGCCGCGCTTTTCTGCGG
>CAYNGS010000647.1:0-2308 GCA_964396625.1 uncultured Flavipsychrobacter sp. | reverse complement strand
GCATCACTTGGTCATGAAGTCATGCTGGGCACGAGAAATGTAGAGGAAACCCTGTCGCGGGCAGCGAATGACAACTTCGGGAGACCGGGATTTAAAGATTGGGCTGCCCAAAATCCGAAGATCCGGTTAGGCACTTTTGCAGATGCGGCTGCTTTTGGCGAGTTGCTGGTGAACGCTACAAACGGCAACGGTTCATTGCCCGCGCTGGCGCTGGCGGGGAAAGAAAATCTGTCCGGCAAAACAATGATCGATATTTCTAACCCGCTGGACTTTTCAAAAGGTTTTCCACCATCGCTGACCGTTTGCAATACAGACTCCCTCGCAGAGCAAATTCAAAGAGCTTATCCCGATGTTAAAGTTGTAAAAACGCTCAATACGATGAACGCATACATCCAGGTGAATCCGGCACTTATTCCCGGCGATCATACTGTATTCGTTAACGGCAATGATGCGACGGCAAAAGAAGAAGTAAAGGGTATATTAAAGTCATTCGGCTGGAGAGAAGATAACATCATCGACATGGGCGATATTACCACTGCGCGTGGAACAGAAATGATATTGCCCATCTGGGTGCGGCTTTTTGGTACATTGAAACACGGCACATTCAATTTCCACATTGCTCAGGGGCAGATCCCCAACACGTAAATATCGAGTTCCCCAAAACATCAGAAAGCCCCCGAATTTTTCGGGGGCTTTCTGATGCAGTGTCAACTAAGACCCAGCTATTTTCACCGCTCGATCTCGCCGCCAGACAAAGGGAACTCCGTTTCCAGGTCATCGAAAAAAGAAGACCACTTTCTCTTTTTAGGCTGTACCTGCATCTGCCCGCCATCATCTCGATGCCTGCTGTGAACGATGTGTACGTGATCTTCGCCACCTGAGAGCGGAAAGTTGATGTTCATTTCAGCTCTTTCATCTTCTATTGCCGCTCCGATCTTCTCGATTATGCTACTCACCCATGAATACTGTTTGTGCACTGCCAGATTGCTATTCGCATTTTCTTCGATAATATTTTCAATTGCGTTTTTCATAACCTGTTCTTTTAGTTACATAAAATTCCGTTGTTGCAAACTATATTAAAATGACTTTCGTCATCTAAGTGACTGACAATGAGCGATTAACAATTCATTTGCGAAACTAAGTTATTGCGATGGCAAATAAAGCACCGCGGATACTCCCAAGTGGCGTTTTAGAGCTTATTTTTAACAGTCAAAATCCCTGCAATCACAAATGAACATCACGAAACTCCTAATTGCCAACCGGGGCGAAATTTCTATACGGGTATCCCGCGCTGCAGCAGAACTTAATATACCCACCGTCGCCATCTTCACTTATGAAGACCGGTATTCATTGCACCGGTACAAATCGGATGAAGCATACCAGGTGGGCAGCGACAGCGATCCGCTGAAGCCCTACCTGAACATAGACGAAATAATACGGGTGGCGAGGGAAAGCGGAGCAAACGCAGTGCACCCCGGCTATGGTTTTTTGTCGGAGAACGCGGCCTTTGCGCGCAAATGCAAAGAGCAAGGGCTCATCTTTATTGGCCCCAACCCGGAAGCCATGGCAGCACTGGGCGATAAGCTGACAGCCAAAGAAGTGGCAAAAAAATGCGGGATACCGGTTATAGAAAGTAATGTACCAGACCTCACCGAAGAGGCGACTGCCCTGCGCGAGGCACACCGCATATGCTACCCGCTTATGCTGAAGGCCGCAGCGGGCGGCGGCGGCAGGGGAATGCGCATTGTTCGCAACGATGAAGAACTTAAGAAGTCGTTCCACGAAGCCCGCAGCGAGGCAAAAAACGCATTCGGTGATGACACAGTATTCCTGGAGAAATTTGTAGAGCATCCAAAACATATCGAGATACAGGTAGCCGCTGACCAACACGGAAATATCGTTCACCTGTACGAACGGGACTGCTCGGTGCAGCGCCGGTTTCAGAAGGTTGTCGAGGTTGCACCGTCTTCGACATTACAGAATACTACTCTCGAAAAGCTCTATGAATACGCCATTAAGATCGCCGGTGCTGTTAAATACGATAATCTGGGAACGGTAGAATTCCTTGTGGACAGGGATGAAAATATTTACTTTATTGAAGTGAATCCGCGCATACAGGTAGAACATACCGTGACGGAAATGATCACGGGCATCGACCTTATTAAAACGCAGATGTACATAGCATCGGGGTATAATCTGAGCACGCCCGAAATTGGACTGGCAGACCAGCAGGCTATTCCCAGGAATGGCTTTGCGATTCAATGCCGCATTACAACCGAAGACCCCACAAATAATTTTAAGCCTGACT
>CAYNGS010000646.1:0-2310 GCA_964396625.1 uncultured Flavipsychrobacter sp. | reverse complement strand
GCATCTCCACGGGCTCCGCGGGCCACAAAAATAAAGTTTCGCCATTCGCTCATGTTGTAAGCAACAATTATGAGAATGCCGGACAGCGTCGCCATTGGTATCAGGGCGGCCCATTTCCCCACAAAAAGTACAATAATCAGCAGGGTAATGGCATGCACCATGCCGGCTATGGGTGTTCGTCCGCCGTTCTTAATATTTGTAGCCGTTCTTGCAATGGCCCCCGTGGCGGGAATACCGCCAAATATTGCGGAAAACATATTGGCTGCGCCCTGCGCGACCAACTCCATATTAGATCTGTGCCTGCCACCGATCATACCATCGGCCACCACAGCAGAAAGCAGGGATTCGATGCCTCCCAGCAATGCGATGGTAAATGCCGGCCTGATAAGGCTTTGAATTACAGGCCAGGTGATAACGGGAACGGACGGCCGCGGGAGTGATGAGGATATGGCTCCGAATTTGCTGCCGATCGTTTCTACAGGCAGGTGAAAAAAGTAAACAGCGAGGGTGGTGACAATGATGGCGATAAGCGTGCCGGGAATTTTATGGGTGATGCGCTGCCAGCCAAGGGAAATAGCTATCGTAGCGACCGCAATGGCGATGGCATAAAGGTTTGCCGAGGATATATTAGCGGCATAAGATGCCCATTTCTGAAAAAAATCGGCCGGTACGGAGCCCATTTTAAGACCAAGAAAATCTTTTACCTGCGACGAAAATATGATGAGCGCTATACCTGTTGTGAAGCCGACTATAAGCGGGTGAGGGATGAATTTTATAACAGCGCCCAACCGGGCCACACCCATGATCACCAATAATATGCCTGCAAGAAAGGTGGCGATTATGAGCCCGTTCACGCCATAGGTTTGCACAATGCCGTACACGATAACTATAAAAGCCCCGGTTGGGCCGCCGATCTGCACCTTACTGCCACCCAGCGCTGAAATAATAAAACCGGCAATTACTGCTGTGAACAGGCCCTTCTCGGGAGATACGCCGGAAGCTATGGCAAAAGCGATGGCCAATGGCAGCGCCACAATGCCCACAATTATGCCGGCCATCAGGTCTCTGACAAGCTGCTGCCGGGTATAGCCTTTTAGCGTGGTAAACAGTTTTGGAGTGAATGTGTTTTTGTTGAACACGGTGTTTCAGGATGGTGATCAGTGCAAGCTAAATCTTCTTTAATTTGAAAAATATGACCGAAATCAGTGCGGCCCTGCGGCGACAGGCGAGTGAATGTCTGTATTTCAACACCTTTTTTGGGCAATTTGTTTAATTATATATCTTTATAGCAGTAACGTAGCACACATTTAATTGATTTTATGAAAACAAAACTTACCTCTTTATTTTTATTAGTACCCGCAATGTTGTTTTGTTCCGGCCGGTTACATGCCCAGGCGCAGGTCATCAATCCTTTTGCGGGCAATGGCTTCGGTGCCAGTTCCGCAATAGGTGGGTATAGCGGAGATGGCGGCAAGGCATACCTTGCTGAACTGAATGCTGTGACCGGCGTTACATTTGATGGTGCAGGCAATGTGTATATAGCAGATATGGGTAACAACGTTATCAGGAAAGTAGACGGATCGGGCTATATCAGCACTTTTGCAGGGAAGGACAGCGTGGGATACAGCGGCGATGGGGGGCCTGCAGTGAACGCACAGTTTAACCGTCCTCATGGCATTGCAACCGATGTTTGGGGTAATGTGTACGTATCGGATTATAACAATAACGTAATCCGAATGATAAATACTGCGGGAACGATCTCGACCTTTGCCGGTAATGGCGCCGCAGGCAGTGGCGGAGACGGCAGCGCGGCAACTTCTGCGCGGCTGAATGGCCCGGAAGGAATAGCTTTTGACAATGCCGGTAACCTGTATATTGCAGACGCAAACAATAATGCGATACGCGTAGTTTATACAGACGGTACCATAGGCACCGTGGCGGGAACCGGAGCCACGGGGCATACCGGTGACGGCGGCCCGGCAGTGTACGCAACATTTTTCCACCCAACGGCCGTTGCGGTTGATCTTTACGGTAATTTATACATAGCGGATTATCTTAATAATGCTGTGAGAAAAGTGGACACTTCGGGTATGATCAGCAACTTTGCAGGCACGGGTGTTGCGGGCTACAGCGGAAACGGGGGTGCAGCAAGCGCGGCATCTTTGCATTATCCCGCGGGTGTTTCTATATACGGATTCGGAGATGTTTACATTGCTGACCAGGGCAATAATGTGATCCGGAAGGTGAATACTTCGGGCATGATAAGTACTTATGCCGGCACGTCCACAAACGGATATCTCGGCGATGGCG
>CAYNGS010000645.1:0-2313 GCA_964396625.1 uncultured Flavipsychrobacter sp. | reverse complement strand
ACGATACGAATAAAGTAAAGGTGCTCAATAGTTTGGCGTTTGAGTTTCAGAATATTAATCCGGACGAAGGAATAAAATATGGTCGACAGGAACTGGCGCTGGCGAAAGAGCTGGAATGGAAAACGGGTGTTGCGCTGGCCAACAACAGCCTTGGTGTGAATTATGACGCCAAATCCTATTACGACACTGCGCTCGATTATCATTTCGCGGCGCTCAAGATAAACGAAGACTTAGGTAACAAGAGACAGACCGCGAAGACCCTTGAGAATATCGCGTTTACCTGCCAGGATAAGAGCGACCGCCCCGCTGCCCTGGAATACAACTTTAAGGCACTGAAGATATTTGAGGAAATTGGAGACAAGGGCGGCATTGCAGCTACGTCGGGGGCGATAGGCAGCGTTTATGAATCTGAAAATAACTATGATAAGGCGCTTGAATATCATTTTAACGCCTTAAAGATCCACGAGGAAATGGGAAACAAAAGCGGTACTGCCGGAAACATGGGCAATATCGGCATCGTGTATGAGCATCAAAGCAATTACAACAAAGCGCTTGAATATGACATCATGGCCCTGCGCATATATAACGACCTCGGTGATAATCATGGTAAAGAAAGGAACCTGGGAAATATAGGTAACATCTACTCGAGCATGAGGGACTACGCCAAGGCGATGGATTATTACTTTCAGGCGCTGGATATAGCGCAGGAGCTTGGTGATAAAGCAATAGTGGGCGCTAACCTTGGAAACATTGGCGAGACTTATCTCCTGATCGTAAAGGATACACGCAGTACTAAGCCTGATGCGCACATATCCGGTAATAGCGAGACGAACCTTGCGCGGTCGATCGAGTACCTTGAGAAGGGCATTGCCGTATGTAAAGAGATACGCCTGCTGGAAGCGATAGTGGAATTCAGCCAGTCGCTGTCGGAAGCATATACGCTGGCCGGAGACACGAAGAACGCACTTGAGAATTATAAGCAGTATACAAGACTAAAGGACTCGATATTCTCTGATGAGAGTAAGATGAAGGTGCAGCAAATGGGCAGCAAGTACGAGCTGGAGCTGAAACAAAGAGACCAGCAGATAGAGCAGCTGACGGCCGCTAAGAAGCGCAATGAGCATTTGTTTTTTATCGGTGGCGCCTGTATGGTGCTACTCGTAATTGGTATCCTGATCAGGAATATTTCTGCGCAAAAATAGGCGTCGGCTATTTCCGTTTGAAGAATACGAAGCCATTGCTTTCGCTTGTCTCTGTAAGCTGTTCGGCAGCCTCATACCTTGCCCGGTTCTGGATCTTACAGATGAAGTAGGCTGGTTTGTCAATTTTTCCTGAAAGCAGCCACTGTTCGTTTGCCTCGGGCTCTCCCTTTCCACCGTCCTTGCCTGGCCGGTAGTGTACATAGTTCGAATCGGTTGCCGGGAGTTTTTGTGTGTAAAACAGGTTGGCATAGCTCTTATAACCCAGTGGCTGCACATACACATCTTTGCCCTGAAAGCTTTTGAAGTAATCGATTGCGGCCCTTTGCGAGTATGCTTCTATCTTGGGTGTAAAGTGCAGCACAGTGACTTGGATGATGACGATCTGCACCGCGCATAATACCACCATTCCACGACGGAAATTCGTTTTCATCATAAAGGCTGCTACCCATATCCCCGATAGGTAGATGAGTCCCCACAGGCATTCGACATAACTCCACGGCACGCTAGCGCTTAGGTTGCCAACGGCGAAGGGGTCATGTATATAGGGGATAAGCTGCTGTTTGTAAATGCCTACGAGCGGTAATGCGGCAATTATGATTGCAACGAGGCTGCCTATGGCCAGGAGCGATATTTTTACTCCCTTTTTGAATTTGATCGTTTCATTGCTGAGGTGGTATAACTGTAAAGCCGCGAGGTAGGTGAGCGGAAAATAGCAGAGCGAGGAGTAATGGACGATCTTTGTTTTTACGATGGAAAAGAGAATGAGTACAACTCCGAAAAGTATCCACATCCATTTTGTGAAATCGTGGGTTTCGGCGTTGTGGCTGATACGTTTGTGTGTGTACTGAAAAAGAAATACAGATGCCGGAAAACAGCCGAACAATAAGACCACAAAATGATAAAAGAAGGGTCCGCCGTGATCTGAATCTTCCGTACTGAATAAGCGTACCTGGTATGAAATGAATTCGTTTACAAACCATTGTCCATAGGCTGGTCCATAGTGAGCAACAGCGACGCCCATCCACAGCAGTATAGGCAGCAGTGCACAGATGGCTATCACGAATAAATGCTTGAGTTTGTAGCCGTTCATACCCTTGCTTACAACCAGGTA
>CAYNGS010000644.1:0-2315 GCA_964396625.1 uncultured Flavipsychrobacter sp. | reverse complement strand
TTCTGTCATGCGCGGCTCCATTTGCTGTACCGGTTCACCCCTTACAACGGCAAATTGTATTTCCAGGCAGATGACCCTGTTAACGGTTACGAACTGTGGGTCTCAGATGGCACCTCTGCCGGCACGCAAATACTGAAGGACATCAATTCCGGCCCAAGTGATTCTAACCCGGCAGCCTTTTACGTTTTTAATGGCAAATTATATTTTTGCGCCAGCACTCCCGCGGCCGGTCGCGAGTTGTGGGTCACAGATGGCACCTCTGCGGGTACCACCCTGCTCATGGACATTAACCCCGGCATCAATTCATCCTTCCCATTATTCTATACGGCCTACAATTCCAGGATGTATTTCGCTGCCGACGACGGCACTAATGGCAAGGAACTGTGGGTCACCGACGGCACACCCGGCGGAACGTCAATGCTCAAGGATCTTAATCCGGGCAGCAGCGACGGCAGCCCCGGAGGCATGACGGTATATAATGGCAAGCTCTATTTCAATGCAAACGACAATACAAATGGCGCCGAGTTGTGGGTCAGCGATGGCACCTCTGCCGGCACAGCGCTGCTTAAAGACATCTTTGCAGGCAGCGGCAGTGCAAACCCATTTGACTTCACCATCTACCACGACAAGCTTTATTTTCAGGCAAGTGCTGATGCCGTCAATGGCCGGCAGCTATTCGTAACCGACGGCACAGACACCGGCATTCACTACCTCGCCCCGGCCGTTGCCCCAAACTACCATCCGCTGTTATCAACTCCGGGCGACGGGCTGAGAACGTGCAACGGGCTGTTGTTCTTTGCCGCAAATTTCGACGCAAACAACCAGCAACTCTATAAATTGGAGACATCCGGTGTTGGCGTACCCGTCGTTGTTGGCAACCACATGCAGGCGGCCTTGTTCCCCAATCCCGCCACCGGCTCTGTGCAGCTCACCTTTACATTAACGCAGGCCTCTTCCGTAACCATTGACCTTTACGATGTTGCCGGCAGGCGCATACAATCATGGGCCGGTAGTAGTTCCCTCGCAGCTGGAGATCATAAGCAGGAGCTTGTATTACCTTCCGGCATAGCCGGCGGCAGTTATTACCTACATATCGTGGCCGCCGGGGAGGCATCGGTATTAAAACTGGATGTGCAATAACTCATTCAAACACATCTATCGCAACATTCGAATTATACACAGAGGGCGCTACATCATCGCGGCGCCCTCTTTTTATACTATTATCTTCTTTACCGCGGTAGCAGGTTAGGACTATACGTTACGGTCATGGTCACCATGTCCCCATTCACTGTGTAAGGGAACGGAACCCCCGCCGGAATATTCGGGCTTTGCCCCTGTAGGTTCAGCTTCGAAAATATCTGCGGGTCCAGCGGAAACGGAGCGGCAAAGGTATAGGTTTGATTAGTTGTGGTAGACGATATCAGTTGCGACTGGCTACCCTGCGTACTGTCCAGCGCGCTGATGCTGAAATACATGTTAAATGTATTTTGCTGCGTGCTGTTCGCGATAAAGGTTATCGGCAGCCCCGAAGAGTTTGGCACCTGGCTCACGCTGCAAATGCCTCCTACGGTCGGATCGCAAAGCCCCGTTATCTGCGGCGCACTACCAAACGTAACATTGGCATTTACATAAACTGAATTGGGTATCAGTGTTATCGAGTCTACGATACTGTCTGTAGTAGCAAAGACTACACGACTCGGAGTAGTCGGCAAGATCACCGACCCCGGCAACAAATGCAGCGGTGCAAACATTACGTCCGTCAGCGGAAAGGCAGAGGAAAAAGGATACGATGTGGTTTGCTGGTTAAAATACCGGCGCTGAAGTGGCTGACTACGCATAAGAGCACTGAACCGGAACGTTACCAGCACCAGGTTTTGATTGTCTTGAAATGTAATAAATGTAACGGGTATAGCATTGGACTTCGGCTGCTGCCCAACGACGCAATTACACAGGCCTTCTCCAACGCATGTGCCGGAATTCCCGAACGTCACACTTGTTAAGACTGAAAAACTTTGCACTTGCGGCTGCGGTCCCGGCCAAAAATGTATTACGATGCTGGACATCGCTATTAGCAACAGTATCCCGATAAGAGAATAAGTAATATACCTTTTAAAGCGCTTTGTCATAAGGCAATTTTTTTTGTTAATTATTATAAATCTTTATTAGTATTATCGAGATAATTTTTTTAATGATTATCTTCACTTTTTGCAATGTATAAAACAATATTTATTTTTTGCTATTTTTTAATATAATTTTTCAGAAAACGACTAAAATGGGGCTTGTTCGCCATTGCATTGCTTTTTTAGTGCTTTTGG
>CAYNGS010000643.1:0-2315 GCA_964396625.1 uncultured Flavipsychrobacter sp. | reverse complement strand
GCAGTCATCCAATGATACTTTTCCGACCGCTATGCACATCGCTGCCTACAAAATCCTGGTGGATATAACGATACCGGGTATAAAGAAATTGCGTGATACCCTCGCAAAGAAGTCGAAAGATTTTATGCAGGTGGTCAAGATCGGCCGTACCCATTTTATGGACGCAACTCCGTTGACGCTTGGTCAGGAGATCAGCGGCTATGTATCCCAGCTTGATCACGGATTGCGTGCTATAAACAATGCACTTGCTCATCTCAGCGAGTTGGCCCTTGGCGGAACCGCCGTAGGTACTGGCATTAATACGCCCCAGGGATATGATGTGAAGGTAGCGGAGAATATCGCTGCGCTTACGGGTCTGCCTTTTGTTACCGCAGAAAACAAATTTGAGAGTCTTGCCGCGCACGACGCCATTGTGGAGGCGCATGGCGCCCTGAAAACAGTCGCCGTAAGCCTCATGAAGATCGCCAATGACATCAGGATGCTGAGTTCCGGCCCGCGCGCAGGGATAGGCGAAATACATATACCCGACAACGAACCCGGATCATCCATTATGCCGGGAAAAGTAAATCCTACACAATGCGAGGCCCTGACGATGATCGCAGCCCAGGTGATGGGTAATGACGTAGCGATTGGCATAGGTGGAGCAACCGGGCATTTCGAGCTTAATGTGTTCAAACCTGTCATGATCTATAATTTTCTGCACAGTGCCCGGCTGATAGGCGAGGGGTGTGTATCGTTCAACGACAAATGCGCAGAAGGCCTGGAACCAATTGAAGCCAATATTGCCAAACATGTCAATAATTCGCTGATGCTGGTAACTGCTTTAAATACGAAGATAGGTTACTACAAAGCTGCGGAGATTGCCCAGACTGCACATAAGGAAGGAAAGACCCTGAAGCAAACAGCCCTTGACCTCGGATATGTTACTTCCGAACAATTTGATGAATGGGTGAACCCCCGGAACATGGTGGGTGATATTGGTTAACTGTTTTCCGGTTGAGTTTTCGAATTTCTGATTGATCTTTGTTGTTCCTGAATCGATCTTATGTGGTGGCTATATGCGCTTTTGTCGGCAGTATTCGCTGCACTTGTTGCAGTATTTGCCAAAATAGGTATTAAAGGGGTTGATTCCGATCTGGCCACTGCCATACGTACCTGTGTGATCATACTCATTGCCTGGGGTATAGTGATCGCGAAGGGGACGGTTCGTCAGATCCCTGGCCTCACCAGGCAAAACTGGCTGTTTCTTGTCCTGTCAGGCTGCGCTACCGGCCTGTCATGGCTATTTTACTTCAGGGCGTTGTCGCTTGGTGAGGTGTCCAAAGTGGCACCGATAGATAAGCTCAGCGTAGCCCTGGCAATCGTCATATCGGTTGTCTTCCTCCATGAAAAGTTATCCTGGCAGGAGGCGATCGGTGCCGCCCTTATCATTGGCGGCACTTTGCTGCTGATATTCAAGTGATCGCGGCATAAAATAATAAACCCCGGATGTCCGGGGTTTATTATTAAGATCGCTAACTTGAACTAATTATTTCGCTTTAGTTTCAGTTTTGGTTTCCTTAGTCTTTGACTTGTGCTTTTTCTCGCCCGGAGTCTTAGAGGTTTCCGACTTGCTCGATTTGGTGGTCGTCTTTTCCTCACCGGATGGAGTTGTCTTAGTCTTTGTTTCTGTCTTTGTTTTCTTGTTCTCTTTTGTCTTTGGCGCATCCTGGGCGAAACTTAATGAACTGATAACCAGAAGAGCAACAACGGAAGTGAAGATTTTTTTCATTTTGTGTATGATTTTGCGCAAAGTTAATATTTATTGTCTAAAGGCGCTAAAAAGAAATATTCCAAATAACAAAGCCCGAAAACCGGGCTTTGTTATTTGGAATACCTGAACGAAATAATTATTTCGCTTTGTTTTCAGTTGTTTGAGTCTTTTTTGTAGACTTAGTTTTGGTTCCGCCTTTAGAATCCATCTTGGTTTCTGATTTGGAATCCATTTTAGTAGTTTTTGAACCACCCTTAGAATCAGTCTTAGACTCCATCTTAGTTTCTGTCTTCTTAGTGGTCTTTTTAGTTTCCTTTGGTTTAGCTGCATCCTGGGCGAAACTAACTGAACCCATAAGGAGAAGCGCTACTACTGAAGTGAAGATTTTTTTCATTTTGTGTGATTTTTGGCAAAACTAAAGACAAATTGCCTTAATTGCAAAATATGATGAATTATTTTTTGATTTTAACTTATAGCTATAATATTACAATATCTTTTGTTGTTGGTCCATAAGTTCGTACTTTTATTGTGTTATTGCCGAATAATAATTTATGAAATATCT
>CAYNGS010000642.1:0-2316 GCA_964396625.1 uncultured Flavipsychrobacter sp. | reverse complement strand
ATTTTATTTGATAACACTTGATTTCTTAATGAATTGTTATTAAGTTTGTTTTCTGATGGAAATAATGACTTTAAATATAGAATTGATCATTGACAAGTTATCACGGGGTGTAAGCTTTGGCCTGTACGACAATGGCAATGCCTGTTATTTCGCCGATGGCACTCGTGTCAACTATCACGACCTGTGGGCTGCAATAAGAATACTGAATAAGCTGGGAAATGGCCACAAAAAGACGCTGTTCGAACTGTATCCCGACAACTTCCTCGGTACCTTCCCTTACAAATACTCAAATTACAGGCTCACCAAGAGAATATTAGGTATGATCTTCGGCGTGGTGTGACCGATTTCGTTGCTCATTTATCTGAAGCTCTTGTCCCACCGCTTCATATTTCTTTTCGAATACTTATCATAGCCGCTGCCTGCTGGCGCAAACCACTGCAGCATTCGTTTGCCCCTGGCATACTTTACCCGGCCATTCCTGTTATGGAAAGCAACTCTGTCTGCGCTGCATCCCTCAGCCACGGTCATCACTATAGCACATGCGCATATGAATAATAGGGCTTTTCTCATGTCGTAAAAGTATACGAATTTTATGAACTGTCAAAAGCTCTCCGCTCGCTGGTCAGAGCGCAAGTTCAAGCACAAAATAAAGAAAGGTGGGGCTCTGAAGCTTGCTGAAAACGATGAAAGTATCAATCAGCAGCACTATCGCATTGATGCTCACAAAGGTCCAATAGACGAGGCCGTACAGCGTAGCTCTGAGCTTTAACATTGGTTGCATTTTCTGCCCGTAAATCTCTTACAAGTGAATGATCAGGAAAAGACCATCCCGACAGAACAGGACAACTGTATAACCGGCGCGGGCTATATGCCGACGGAGCCGCTCAGGCGCAACTGTTTAGTGGTGTGATACAAGCCGCAGCACCAGGCTCGCCACAAATATCAGTCCCACGGCCATTATCGCGGTAAACAACAGCCCGTTGAAAATGTTGGCAACCCTGTTCTCATTCTTACTTTCTGTACGCATATGTTGGTATTACACTGCAAAGGTATTGTCAGCGCCAAACAAAAAATACCGTTAAATAACGGTATTTCAGTTCGCGGCAACAAGCATGGAAAATATTTTAAGACACTTGTAAAACAAAGCAGGGAAGCCATTCCGGCCTCCCTGCTTCAGCAAAAGTAGTATTGGATTATTTGTTCATTGTGTCTTCGTGTTTCTCCATTCCTTCGTGGTCGTGCCCTTCATGCTTGTCGCCCATTTCTTCGTGGTGACATCCGCCTGAGTGATGGCAGCAGCTATGGTGGCGGCAGCAGTCGCTGTCGTGGTGGCACTCGCCGCCATGGTGGCAGCAGCCCATATCGCGGCTGCGTTCGCGGCCGTGGTGACAGCATTCCATATCGCGATCGCCGTCGCAGCCACGGTGGCCGTGCATATGGCCGTGAGACTTCATTTCGTGCATGAACAGGTAGCCAACAGTAACGCCATAGTTAGTATTGTAGATCGCATTGTTCGCATCGCCATATGGTTTCAGGTTCACAAATCCCATCTGCGCATGAGCACGGATGAATACGCCATTTCCAATCTGGTAGCCAATGTTTGCACCGGCGCCGAAGTCAACTATTTTCATGTCATCATGATCGTCAGATCCAAAGCTCAGCCTCCTGTCTACAGACAGTGCGCTGATCTTATACCTGCCCGTAAGGTTGAATGCAAGGTAGGGGCCTATGCCAATGAAAACCCTGTCGCCGGCACCGTTAGCGCGAAATTTGTACAACAGGTTCAGCGGTAGTTCAGCAGTGTTTACCCATGCCGATGCGTTGCCGCCGGCCACGTCCATTTTGTAGCCGTTCAGCACATAGAAAAGTCCACGTTCAATGTAAAACGAATGACTGATCGGGTCCTGTATTACGCCGCCAATCCTCAGGCCGGTCTGTATGGTCGTGTTCAGGTATTGGCCTCCGGAAAAGCCGGTATAATTCGATATGTTAACACCGCCTTCTGGCCCGATAGCCATCTGGGCTTTTGCTCCCGTGGCCAGCATGGCTACAGCTAAGCAGGAGAGGATCATTGTTTTCATCGTCGTGTGTGTTTTTATAAAAGTCATAAATGAAAATTTACTGCGCTAAAGTAGTATAAATAAACTGATATTCATAAGCCTTTAATAACAAAGCCCCGGCATTGCTGCCGGGGACCTCGTTATCACCACTGTTTTTATCAGAAATCTTAGTTATAGTTTACTGTTACTGGTACACCGGTTGCATTGGTGTAAGTGCCCGGGGCCTGTGCTGCGTTTACGTTCAGGGTAGCGCCTA
>CAYNGS010000641.1:0-2319 GCA_964396625.1 uncultured Flavipsychrobacter sp. | reverse complement strand
CCTCCGAGAGGCCGATGTGCCGAATCAGACCTTCCTGCTGCGCCTGTTTTAAAAACGACAGGGTTTCATCAAAAGGCACTTTGGGATCTATGCGATGCAACTGGTACAGGTCGATCCTTTCCAGTTTCAGGCGCATGAGGCTGCCCTCCAGCGCTTTTCGCAGGTGATCGGGATGGCTGTTGATATGCCACTCGCCGGGACCGGTGCGCATAAATCCGCCCTTAGTGGCTATGACCATGCCGGGCGGATAGGGATAAAGAGCTTCGGCGATCAGCTCTTCTGATACAAAGGGCCCGTAACTATCGGCAGTGTCTATGAAGTTGACGCCCATGCCGGGTAAGCTCTGCAATACCTTTATTGCCTCCTCCTTACGTTCGGGATGACCCCAAATCCCTTTGCCGGTAATACGCATAGCTCCGTATCCCATCCTGTTTATGGTAAGGTCTCCGCCAATCTTAAAGGTTGTGTTGTCCGCGTTGTTCATATGATCGGTTTAATTGAAAGTAAAGTTAGGAGGACGCGAGAAATATTCACCGGAAATTTCGTCACCTTGCCAAAAACAGGCAACTTTGTTCAGCGATAACAACTTGCACTTTGCGTTATTATGGAATTAGGGATCAGTACGTTTGGAGAAATACCAATAGAACATATAAGCGGACACGCGGTAAATGCACAACGGCGTATAGAGGAACTGATAAAAGAAGCGATACTAGCCGATGAAACGGGGCTGGATGTATTTGCATTGGGAGAGCATCACCGCACCGACTATGTGATATCGGCACCGGAAGTGGTGCTGGCGTCTATAGCAGCCGTGACAAAAAGAATAAAGCTATCGAGCGCTGTTACCGTACTTAGCTCTGCCGACCCCGTGCGTGTATTCCAGAACTTTGCAACGCTCGACCTAATTTCGAAAGGACGGGCAGAGATAATGGCAGGAAGGGGATCTTTTATTGAATCCTTCCCACTGTTTGGATATGATCTTGACGACTATGATGAATTGTTCACCGAAAAACTGGAGCTGCTGCTACAGATCAACAGTAATGAATTAGTGTCATGGCGGGGACATCACAGAGCCTCCATCGGTGGATTGGGTGTTTATCCCAGACCCTACCAATCCAGATTGCCCATATGGCTGGCTGTTGGCGGGACTCCCGCATCTGTGGTGAGGGCCGGCAGCCTGAACCTGCCGTTAACGATAGCGATACTTGGAGGCTCACCCGCGCATTTTCTGCCATTAGTGGAGTTGTACCGCAAATCGGCGGAGAAAGCGGGACACGACAGCGCGAAGTTGCAATTTGCACTGAACCAGCATATGTACATCGCCGACTCATCGCAGCAGGCGGCGGACGAATTCTGGCCTACTTACAGTAAACTGATGAACCGTGTGGGCAAGGAGCGCGGATGGAGCCCGATGTCACGCCAGCAGTTTGAATATCTCCGTTCGCCTGACGGCCCGCTGCTGGTAGGCACGGTGCAGGAGGTGGCTGATAAGATCATACATGAACATCAACTGTTCAAAAACACCCGATTCCTTGTGCAAACAATAGCAGGCGAATTACCGCATGAGAAACTGATGCACTCCATACGTTTGTTTGGAACTGAAGTAGCCAAAATAGTAAGGGAGGCGACGAAATAAAAATATAGAGATGTAGAGATAATTAAGCCGGGCTAAGCGGCGCGGTTACCCATTCAGTCTTATCATTCAATAGTCTGAAAGCGGCAATTCAGGGGTTATTCCGACGCACAATTCGCCATAGGCAGGAGGAGCGCTGTTTTTTGAGGCAGATAACCACCTGATATTAACTGCGTGATATTCAATTGGCACCGATAAATTTCTGTTTTCTTTGACAATAATCTTGCGCTGTGGCATTATGTTTTTAGATGAACGTTGTAGAAAATGATTGTTTATCTAAATCTAAAAAAAATGAAACGGATATTATCAATGCTTATAGTTTTCGGATCGGCGTCGTGTTTCGCCCAAACCGAAAATACACAGTGCATAAACGCCCCGATTAGCCTGTCGGCAGACACAAAGGAAGTGACCGTAGGCAGCACGGTACCCAACTGGACTCCTGCAAGGGTCTATGTTTATTATGACCGCAGGAAAAGTCATAAAAGACCGCTGCCCCCCGAATTTGGCGACCTGACGGACCCGAAGGCCTCTAACCCGGTATTGCTGAGCACAACAAAAAATGTGCAGGATGTAAAGGAGTCGTACAAATTCACTGTAAATACACTACAGGACCACATGATGATCTGCCCTGATTCGCTGGCCACCATGCAGGCGAATATCAATGTGGAAAAACAGTCTGAATATAC
>CAYNGS010000640.1:0-2320 GCA_964396625.1 uncultured Flavipsychrobacter sp. | reverse complement strand
GTTGGTATTGCAGTCCAGTACCGCATTTACGGGGTATCCATAGAGATTGCTGAAAGTGACATTGGTTGGTGTGCTCGCCGTGACCGTACATGTATAAGCGGTAGGGTTTGATCCGGAACAGATGTCGCTGCCGGTGTAAACGCCGGCAAGGGAATGAGCGCAATCTGTTGGGTAAACAGGCTTATTATTATTGTCGCTTTTACCGCAGGATACAGAAAGGACAACGGCAGAAAAAAGCAAGCATGTGATCTTTTTCAACGTATTATTTTCTACGCTGCAAGGTACGCCTTTTACTCAATCACGAGAAATTTGCCGGACAATGGCTCAGTACCGTCTTTAATAATATCGAAAAAAGACGGACCATAAAGGAGGAAATATTCGGAGAAATTTTCGACCCTTTCCTGCAAGCCTCCGTTCGGAAAAAGGCATGCTTTCAATTTCGATATACGTGTTAGTTGCACTTGCATCTTCCTTTTTTCTGCCCGCAGCATTTTTGTTTCCAGGATGGACAACTGGTATTTCATTTTTGTCAGGGCAGCATCTGCTGCGGACTTAAGGGTGGGGTCAAGCGAGGCCGCTTTTGCACCCAGGCTGCGGAAGATATTTTCGATGGCTGCATGCTCGTCCCCGGTCTGCCACTGATCGGTGCCGTGCCTGGCGACGTATTCCCTTACCAGTTGCATCTCTGATCTGAAAATTTCAGTAGTGTTAAACTCCAATGAGCGGCGCAGCTTCGACATGGGATCGCTCACCCAAAGGACTGACTGGCGCAACAGTATGGATGGGTAGAATACTTTATAATATTCAAATAAAGGTCTTAATTGCAGCCAATAGGCCACTTCTGCGCCACCGCCTATGAATGCCACATTGGGCAGGATCGTTTCCTGGTAAAGCCCTCGCAGCATCACATTCGGGCTAAACCGTTCGGGATGCTGTTTCAATTCATCCAAGATATCTGCTTTCGTCCTTTCTATGTCCGTGTTGACCACGATCCATTTCTCACCTTTTGTTTCGATACGCTCGCGAAGGTTATCTGCCAGGTAAAACAGGTTTATTTGCCGTGGATGTGCCTGTATCTTATAGTGAGCGGCCAGTTTTTCTATTTGTTTTGTAATGATCGGAAATGCATTTTGGTGAAGCAGCTCGTCTTCCATCACCGGTACAAAGCGTTCCTTCAACGAGGGTTCATCCGGATTTAGAACGACCAGGCCATAGCGCCCGAACAGTTCGTTGACAAGGTATTGGGTAGCATCGCCAATTGTTTTGTGTTTCAGGTAGGCATTGGTCAGCATCTCCTGCAGCGTATCACAATTCTTTCCCGGCGGGCCGAATGTTTTGAACAGGTCATTGAGTATGGACTTCAGTCCCTTGGTGCTCATGCGGCCCACCGCGCCGGCTTGCCCGTCGCCATCCCAAACAAATTTCTCTCCCCGGAACCGGAACGTACCGAGTTCGTCAATATCATTATCCTCGCTGCCCATGTAGAAAACGGGAACGAAGTGCTTGTCGGGATGTGCTTTGCTTAGCTCTTCGGCCAGCTTCACAGCATGGAGGATCTTGTAAATAAAGTAGAGGTAGCCGGTAAGTAAATTTGGCTGGTGTGCGGTGCAAACAGTGAAGGTATTTTCCTTCAGTAACAGTTGAATGTTATCTTCTGCTTTGTTGAATTTGGTGAGTGTGGCGTATTGGCGGGTGAGGGTAGTGGCGAGTGTTTTCCGGTCTACAGGGTAGTTACATCGTTCATCAATAGCCCGGCTAATGCCCCGGGCATCAGGTGCATAATGGTAAAATGGCTGAATGTCCGCAGTATTGTCGAGATAATCGGTTACGAGATGGGAAAAAGACCCGGTCTCTTTATAAGGCACATACGAGAAGCTATTAGCCAAGGCCACTTATTTTGAAGTGCAAAGTTACTGGTCTGTTTCATAATTCCACTATAAGGGCTATACTGTATGCTGATAGGGATAGAGTAAATTTTTATGAATTGAAGTTTCGGAAGTCAAAAATTCACGTATTTTCATCTTAGCTATGAGCGAGTCGAAGAGTATAAAGAACTGGTCGGAAGATGAGCGCCCGCGGGAGAAGATGCTGCAGAAGGGGCTTCTGCATTGACTGATGCGGAGTTGCTTGCCATACTGATATCGAGCGGAACGCGGGAGAAATCGGCGCTGGACCTGGCCAGGGAAACCCTGGATCTGGCGCACAAAAACCTGCGTGAGCTTGGGCGGCTGAACGTCAGGGAGCTTCAAAAAATAAAGGGAATAGGGCAGGCAAGGGCGATAACTATTTGCGCAGCTATGGAGTTGGGCCGCCGCAGGCA
>CAYNGS010000639.1:0-2321 GCA_964396625.1 uncultured Flavipsychrobacter sp. | reverse complement strand
GATCGAAACAATGACGATCAATACAAGTATCCCTGTAAATGGATTAATAAAAGCCCGGACCAGCTGCAATATCCAGGATGGCATCTTATCCTGAGATATTTCGTTATATCCGCTTGCCAGCCGCCGTTGCTCAACCTCAGGAGCCGTCAGCCCTTCCTCCCGCGAGCCCAACAGGGTAAGAGATTGGGTTTTCTCCGAAGCGGCTATTTCTTTGATCCTGGCCGCCACCCCGTTGGCAACGTTTACTTTTGCTTTTTCGGCTCCGCTTACATTCATTACTGTACGAATATAAATAAGAAAGCCGACCTTTTAAAAATTGGTCCGCTTTCAGGAAGGAAAGGCCTAAGCCTTGCAGTAGTAAAGATGGGATGTTCTTTTATTTCTTCTAAGAACAACACAAAGATACTTTCGCCACTAGGCCTGTGGAATGACCGTGGGCATTGCACTTTATGATTGTGGTCAGTATCGCGGCGCAACCGATTCGGGAGGCGCACAAAGTTGTGATCACAATAAAGTGATAGCTTTGCACAAATTCTAATGGCGGAAAATTGATAAATATTCTTATTATAGACGATGAAGAGAAGCTAAGGGCCTTACTTAAGCGCATCATCTCGCTGGAGGGTTACAAGGTGCTGGACGTAACGAGCATAAAGGCAGCCCGGCAACTGCTTACTACCCACAGTATAGACATCGTCATGTGCGATGTTAAATTGTCCGATGGCAATGGCGTTGACTACACAAAAGAAATAAAAGAAAAACATCCTTCTGTCGAGGTGATATTGCTTACTGCTTATGGCAACATTCCGGACGGTGTGCAGGCAATAAAAAACGGAGCCTTTGATTATATCGTGAAAGGCGATGACAACGACAAGATCATTCCGCTGCTTAGCAGGGCTTCTGACAAAGTAATATTACAGCAGAAGATCAGCAGGCTGGAAAAACAATTAGGTAACCAGTTCAGTTTCGATAGCATCATTGGCAACAGTCCTGCCTTTCAAGCCGCCATTCAACTGGCCCGTAAAGTTGCACCTACCGATACCGCCGTCTTGCTGACCGGCGAGACAGGTACCGGCAAGGAGGTATTTGCGCAGGCCATTCACTACCACAGCAACAGGTCGGAATACGCTTTTGTGGCGCTCAATTGCAGTACGTTCAGCAAGGAACTGCTGGAGAGTGAATTGTTTGGACACAAAGCGGGCTCCTTTACCGGGGCCACCAAAGATAAAAAGGGGCTGATCGAAGAAGCCAAAGGCGGAACACTCTTTCTCGATGAGATCGGGGAACTATCTATGGACCTGCAGCCAAAGCTGCTGAGACTGCTGGAGAGCGGAACTTATATGCGTGTCGGTGACACTAAGGAATCAAAATCGAACGTGCGCCTGATCGCAGCTACAAACAGGAGCCTGCAAAATGAAATTGAGGGCGGTCGTTTCCGCAGCGATCTCTATTATCGTATTGCTGTATTCACAATCGAACTACCTCCGCTGCGAGAGCGGGTAAAGGACATACCCAACCTTGCAGAACACTTTCTGAGGGTCTATGCCACCAAAACCAGTAAAATTATCAAATCTATCTCCAGGGAAGCACTTGAGGCCCTGAAACAGAATGAATGGAAAGGCAATGTGCGCGAATTGAAGAACATCATTGAGCGCGCCGTCATTCTCGAAGACAGCAATGTGCTTACGCTGCAAAGCCTGCCCTTCGAACTACAGCAAAATAAAGCAGACAGCCACAATGCTGCGTCCTTTCATCTCGCCAGCGTCGAAAAACTCCACATACAGAAAGTGCTCCACCACACCAATGGCAACAAAGCCGAGGCAGCCCGCCTTATGGATATAGGCCTCGCCACTCTTTACCGTAAGATCGAGGAGTACCACCTCAAACACTAACTTTCTCATTTTGAGAATCCCGTTTCTTATTTTGATAGTGTCTCCCACATATCAAAATCATCAGCCATGGCTGTAACCCTCTGTTTTAAAGCCTTTTAACCAAATCATGTAATCTGGCACTCCATTTGGCATATGCAGATCAAATACTTTACCGATGAAAAATCAAACACAAATATTAATCGATCCCGGAAGGAACACTGCTTGCCGAGGCACATTTTTCAGTAAAACAAGTCGTATATGCCCATAACAAAAAAAATAACCTTTAAGCCGTATCATTTGCTTGTCTTCATTTACACTGTGATCATTCTGATAAGTGTTCTTATTAAGAGAGTTCTTTAGGTGACGAGCATCATTCATATTATTGACCGGCATCATTGAACAAGTTATTTTATAGATGCTTCTTTGTATAATGAAATAAATAAATAATTGAAA
>CAYNGS010000638.1:0-2330 GCA_964396625.1 uncultured Flavipsychrobacter sp. | reverse complement strand
ACCGGCGGAGGTAGTTATTGCAGCGGTAGCGCTGGTGTATCTGTCGGGCTTAGTGGATCAGATAAAAACATTAGTTACCAGCTTATTTTAGGCGGTAAGTCTGTGGGTTTGCCAAAGGCAGGTACAGGCAGTTTGCTCGATTTTGGGTTGCATGCCACAGTCGGCATCTATTCTGTTGTAGCAACCGACTCGTATACGGGGGATACTAAGGCCATGCTGGGCAGCGCCACAGTTTCAGTTAATCCGCTGCCTGATTTCTTCGTCGTGAGCGGCGGGGGTAGCTACTGCCCCGGTGGTGCCGGCCTTCACGTCGGCTTGAATGGATCTTCTGCTGGTCATAGCTACCAGTTATACAACGGTGTTACAACCGTGGGCGCCCCCTTGCCTGGCACTGGCGCCGCGCTCGACTTCGGACTGCAAACCGCAGCAGGTACTTATACGGTTCTCGCTATAGACACGGCCACAAATTGTTCCCGATACATGACGGGCAATGCTACCATAGTTGTTAACCAGGCTCCGGCGGTTTTTGCTGTTACGGGTGGTGGTGGCTTTTGTGCCGGTGGTGCAGGCGTCCATGTAGGCCTCATTAATTCGGTTGCCGGCGTTAGCTACCAGTTGTTCCTCGGCACCAAGGCCGTGGGTGCTCCTTTGGCTGGCGCGGCCAAATCGCTCGATTTTGGTCTGCAGTCCAAGGCTGGCGTATATACGGTGGTCGCTACAGATCTCACTACCGGTTGCACCAGCAACATGTCTGGCAATGCCGCGGTAGTTATCAATCCGCTTCCCGCCGTGTTCACTATGACCGGTGGTGGCAACTACGCACCCGGTGGCAGTGGCGTACCTGTTGGCCTCAGCGGTTCAGAGGTAGGCGTAAATTACCAGTTGCTGCTCGGTGGTATGCCTGTAGGAGCTCCAGTTGCCGGAAACGGCACCCTGCTTCCCTTTGGGTTGTTTACGATTGCTGGCACCTACACAGCCACAGCCGCAAATTCAGCCACAGGTTGCACCGCCTCAATGGTCGGAAACGCTATTGTGAAGATTGTAGATGTTCAGCTTGGCGACATTACCGGGCAGGGCGTCATCTGCGTTGGCAATACAACACAACTCTCAAATACAACACCGGGTGGAACATGGACGAGCGCGAATGATAAAGTGGCAAAAATTAGTTCAACAGGACTCGTCACTGGTGTCAAAGTGGGAACGTCCGTGATCACTTATACGGTAAGCGGGAAATCGGTAACAAAAACGATCACCGTTAATCCGCTACCCAATTCGTCATTCATTGTCAGCATTAATCCCAACAGGAATATAGTGCTCAGCGGTTCTGAAGTTGGGGTAAGCTATCAGTTGGTGATGGGCGCCGTGAGAATGGATATTATAGAGGGCACGGGTGGACCGCTGAATTTTGGTGTTAAAACGGCTCCGGGTACGTATACAGTTGTTGGCACAAGCCACGCGGGCGGATGCAGTAGCGTCATGTCGGGCAGTGCTATAGTAACACCTGGAGGCAATATATTACAAGGATAGGCAAATGCTCAGGCACATTATACATAAGCAAACGGTTACGATCAGCGTCCCGGAGTTAGAGCAGTCGCACATGCTTCAGGATACTGTCAGCCGTTTGTTTAGTAATGGTATGGGCGATGGTCTGGAGCAGATCATGAATGATATTGCCCCCGCCGGAGCAACGCTACGAATCGACAAGATCGAACTTGACCTCGGCACGGTATCCCTGCAAAATTTCGAAGAAGAATTCAAATCTCAGGTCCTGACCCGTTTTTCAAAGACACTGTCCCAGCTTAAGGCCGGTCAGCGTCATACTTCAGGCGCAAAAGGTGTAACCCTGTCTGAACCAGCATCGAATACTGATGCATTAATATACTTTCTCGTTTACGGCCGGCTGCCCTGGTACCGTTCAGTCAAATCTCTAAAGGAATGGGAGGATGAGATATTCGATTCATTCCCACCCAGGGATTGGGCAACTTTGACGCAATGGTTAAAAGAAAATACCGATCAATATCCGTACGTTCCCGAGCGTATTGTACACCAGTTTTCACCTTTTTTTATATCGAGGCTGATCACTGAATTGACCGGTAATGAACTTGATTGGAGGTCCGTCGTAAATGACATCGGCACGCTCTCTAGTTTCCTCCGACCATCAACACCTAAGATAAGCACCACATCTCTGTATCTGATCGTTTTGACGATGGCGATCACGAACGGCACTGTCGATATACCGGTAGAACCCGGCGCAAAGATCAAAACGTCCGTTCGTTTACATTTTTTTCGCATGATTCTGAGCTCATTGATCAAACAAAATGCTCCGTTTT
>CAYNGS010000637.1:0-2331 GCA_964396625.1 uncultured Flavipsychrobacter sp. | reverse complement strand
TGTTGTTGCGTGCTCATAACCTCTGACGTTTCTTACCCATAAAGTTAGAAGCTTCCATGGTTAAAGATCAATTTTTAACAGTACGACAAGTTTAATGAATCCTCCTCGCGGATATTTGAATACCCGGGATCACTTTTTGGATAATGCCGCCAATAGAACATCCAGTTGTTCCATTGTCATTGTAAATCCTATCTTGAATCCATCTTGCACCTTTTCCATTCTTTCAAGGGACTCATTGTAAATAGTGATGCTCACTTTTGTCGTTCCGTTTTGCTCGCTGAAATTGTAGTCCCAGTCAGAACCCGGCAGTTCAGGGTTTTCATCTGCATCCGAAAAAGTGTTATAAGTTTTAAAATTGGTTTTCGGGCTAATGGACGTGAATTTCTGAATTCCCCAGCGCTCTTGTCCTTCCGGGCTTACCATAGCATAAAATCTTCGTCCGCCCACCTCAAAATCCATAAATTTTGTTCTGGCCATCCACGGCTCAGGTGCCGTCCATTTGTCAAGGATCTCGGCTTTGGTAAATGCGTCCCAAACCAGGTCCAGGTCAGCATCAAATTCCCTGTTTATGAAAATTGTTTTGGCTGATTTGTCAACGGTAAAATCAAATAGCAGATTGTCTTTCATTTTTTTTGTTTTTTAAGTGTTGATAATATTTTGTCAAGCTGGTTAAACTGGGTTTCCCATATCTTTCGGTATTGTTCCAGCCATTGGTCTACCTCTTTCAGTTTTTTTATTTCCAGTGTATAATAAATTTCCCGCCCCTGCTGCTCTTGTTTCACAAGCTCGCACTCGGTCAGTATCCTGATATGGTTAGACACTCCCTGCCTTGAAATATTAAAATGCTCGGCAAGTGCGTTTGGCGTCATAGCCTGCATCGCGATTAGTCCAATTATGGCGCGCCTTGTAGGGTCTGCTATCGCGTGGTACACATCTCTTCTCATACTGTACTGTTTAAATTGCGCAAGCAATCGTTTGCAAATATATGCGCAAATGATCACTTGCGCATACATTTTCGAAAATATTTTTTTTAAGGATTCAATCTTTCGTGTGTCGCAGCTTTTCATCGATATTTTTGTCGCTTGTTCAAAATAATAATATTACTTTCAGGCTAAATCAGATTTCAAATGAATAAACCTGCCGTGCGAATACTGATATTTCTGGTGTTGATCGTCAATTCAGTTACTGCGCAGGTTGGGGTCAAGGTCTCACAACTGGCGCCATATGGCGATATCGGCGAGTATTTCAACAAGGCGCCTGCCTACGAAGTCTTCGCTGTCCTCAAAGAGGACAACTTCCGGGAGCGTTTCGGTATCCTTTACAGCCACCTTACCCCACGCATAGATACCATGCCGGTATATGCTGTTCAGGTAGATCCAGGCACCGGCAGGCAAACGGTTATACCCGGCTTTCTTAACAACCGCATGCTAACCTTTGCCGTGGTCACCGCCGATTTCGGCTACCGGATCATAAATATTAAACATAAATTCTTTCTTTACGGTGCTGCCGGCATTGTAGCAGGCAAATCGCATACAGAGTACACAGAAGTTTTGCAGACAGTCTCTGAAACCACGGCTAATTCAGATGTTATCATTGCCGGATTCAAATTATGCGGCGACATCGAATACAAATTATCCGGCCATGTTGAGCTCTTCGCGGAGTACACATACAATGGCCTTGTTGACAGACCGTGGACTACCCATTACACCAATACATTGGCCAGTATAGGCATTTACGTCAGCTTAAAACCGTTCGATGACTAAACAAACATTGATCATCATAAGTACCCTGGCACTTTTGCTCGTATCTGCCTGTAAAAAAGTGGACCGGGATGTGCATAATTATATCCCGCGTGTAGAAACAGTGTCTGCTACCCCGCAGCCCGATGGCACAGTGCTGGTTAAAGGTGTGATCATTTCTTCGGGAAATACACCAACCTATTTCGCAGGTTTTTGTATGGATACTATCCCGTTACCTTGTATGCTCACCAACCAGGTGGCTGCATCTGTTATAGTTGGCGATACTTTTTCATGTTCATATGGCCCCTTTCCTTCCTTTCAGAAATATTACTTCAGGGCATGGGCAGCGAATGCCGAGAATTATGCAATTGGCAAGGCGGTCTCTGCCGATAGCATTACGTTCGACACCTCTGGCATAGGTTGCCATCTGGCGCCGGGTTACCTTGCCTATTCGGGGCCGTTCAATATTCCCGACCATTTTACGCACTTTGATCCGCTCGTCCAGTCGGCTGATGCCTATACTTGTTGGGCGTACACCGACAATCATTCTATCTCGGTATCATTTTCCGGCATACCGGTATCTGGCGTCTAC
>CAYNGS010000636.1:0-2343 GCA_964396625.1 uncultured Flavipsychrobacter sp. | reverse complement strand
CTACCGGCGATGGCTCGGTCACACTGACCTTCATCTGCGAAACGCCTCTTGCAGGAACAATAACTGGAACCTCCACAGTCTGCGCGGGCGGCAGCACCACAACGCTTACCAATCCCACAGGCTCGTCCTATGGCGTATGGAGCAGCAGCAATATGGCTGTCGCTTCTATAGATGCTGCTACAGGTGCGGTCACATCAGGAGTCGCCGGTACTACCACGATCACCTTTACTGCAATGACCGTATGTGGAACGTCGGCAACTACAACCACTAATGTAACGGTCACAGCGTTGCCTTCGGCAGGCACCATAACCGGAAGCAACCATGCTTGTCCCGGCACAACTGAGACCTTATCTAATGCTACTACAGGCGGCGTATGGAGCAGCAGCAGTGCATCGATAGCATCCGTGAATGCGAGCACAGGTATTGTAAACTGCGTGTCTGCAGGCTCCGCTACCATCACCTATACGGTAACCATTTCCGGCTGCACCGGCAGTACTACTTTCCCCTTCACAGTAGACGGACCTGCTATATGCAATGTTGGCGTTAATAATGTAGCCGGCGCCGCCTCGCAGTTGAGTATCTCCCCCAACCCTGGTACCGGGCTTTTTAATGTATCGCTGGCTTCCGGCTATAATGTAACCACACGGTTCATGATCACAAATATCATGGGTGAAAAAGTGATGGGAGTATTTTCCGAAACCAACAAACCCATAACCCTGAAGCTTGATGGACCTTCTGGTATCTACTTCCTCACCGCCGAAAATGTGTATGGCACGTGGAACGAAAAAATAGCATTAATAAAATAGTGAACTTTAATTTGGCGATAAAGAGGCTGTCTCCAAAGGATAGTCTCTTTATCTTTCGTTCTAAAAGGGTAATTTAAGAAAATGCAAGTTCTGCTACTGACGCCTTGAAAACAAACTTCTATGCTGATGGCCGAATGTCGGCCTCAACCCTGGCTACGATGTATGATAGATGGTTTCCACCTTCACTGCATTCGTAAGCGTTTGATATACTACACAATATCTTTCGGTGAGTTTTTTGAGTACCGCTATTTGCTCATCGCCTGCATCCGTTTGCAGATCAAAATTCAAACGGATCGCTTTAAACCCAACAGGAACATCTTTTGAAACACCCAAGGTTCCTTTGAAGTCTATATCTCCCTCCGCAGTTACAGTTCCGCTTTTTACATCCACCTCAATAGCGGTTGCTACAGCCTGCAACGTTACGCCGGCGCAGGCTACCAACGCCTCCAGCAGCATATCTCCTGAGCACACCAACATGCCTGTTCCTCCGGTAGCAGGATGCAGCCCTGCATCTATCAAGGTCTTCCCTGTCTTCACCTTGCACGAAATCCCCTCACCAATATTCCCTTCTGCTTTCAAGGTAATTATAGCTGATTCAGGTTGCTCCCGGTATTTTTCCTTAATCGGGCCCTGCAGGTTTTTGAGATCGGCTGAATTCATATTTACAAGATTACAAAAAAAATAATAGCCAAAGACAGCCGCAACCAAAGTTACGTTTAATAAGACAACGCATTGTGATATATTGAAGCAGAAGTGTGACGAGTAGAGTAATATTCCGAAATGGGAAAGTTAATTCCATACATTTGATGTTTAATGAAAATATGTCTACTCGGTTATGAATTTACCTGAACTAAATTTATCGCTTTCTTTTTTGAGAAGGTACTTGCGTAAAAATAGCATAACTGAAAACAAAATTGATATTTTACAACAACATTTAGACAAAATAAAAGAATATCTACCTAGCGTTAGTATCTAAATAAAGTGCCACCTTTTGCCACCAGAGCGAAAATATTTCACTATTGAAATCTTATCATTTATCTCCCTGATGGGGTAACGCAATATAAATACTGAAATTAATTTTTGAAACTGACTGGTTAATTTCCTTATTATTAATTGACCCTCCGATATTAGCAACATAAACTTTTAAACCAGCTCCAACATTATTATTTTCTTCATTAGAAGTTGTAACGGCAATATCAAAATCAATTTTTGTTAGCCCCCTTCTACCGTCTCTATTATCCTTCCGCCATATTGTTAGCATGTCTTTCGTTTCAGATTCCATAATAATCGGGTTAATTATGGCACCTTGTTTTTCAGCATATTCAGTTGTATCGCTAACTGATTTAATAACAGATTTTAATGTTTCTGAAATAAATTCGTCTAATTGCATTTTATGTATTTTTATCTAATATACACTTTATCTTAAAAATGTACGGTATATATTCATTATATATTATATAAATGATATACGTAAATATAGTTTTTGTTCTTTTAGAAAAGTTTTACCATTTTTTAATTTATTATAGTATAATAAGGA
>CAYNGS010000635.1:0-2351 GCA_964396625.1 uncultured Flavipsychrobacter sp. | reverse complement strand
ACGTACTGATCATCACTTATTCGCGGGATTTTATAGTGCACTTGCTGCGGTCCGTCACTGCAAAGTATTACGTCTTGTATGCTGCCTGGGTATTGCTACTTAGTGTAGCGTTCGCATTGCTGCAGCATAATTCTTTGGGCCTTTCATTTATCGTGCCATTTTTGTTTATTCTGACCTATGCACTGAGTGTGATCTTTGAGTCTTTCCTCCTGGTATGCAGGAATTACAAAAAGCTCACCGCAATTAATGTTCTCTATTCGGTTGCATTCTGTGCAATTCACTGGTATATGCTGAACTATGGTTTTTCGTTCCAGTTATTGTTTATAGGCCTGTTGTTGCTGGCTGCTTTGAGGCTGGGCTTTTATGTTATCATTTCAATAGCGGATATGAGAAAGGAAGTTGTTGAAGCAGCCGACCGTGTGGCAATAGCCGATGTGAGGTCGCTTTGGTTGCATCTCGGATTTTACGACGTTACACAAATGCTTTTTACCTGGATAGATAAATTCATCATCTCGCTGGTGCTTACAGCTCAGTTATCGGCCATCTACTACAACGGGTCTCAGAATATTCCTTTTCTGCCTTTATTGCTAAGCGCGGCGGGCAGTTCGGTGCTGATGCACCTTGCAGGAGGTAAAAGTAAGGATGAGACACCAGATATTATCCGGCTGATGAATCAATCGGGCAGGGTATTGTCGTCTATCGTTTTTCCCTTGTTTTTCTTTTTGCTTTTTTTCCGGCACGAGTTGTTCTTCTTTTTGTTTTGGGGTAAGTACAGGGAGGCGCTTCCCATTTTCGCGGTATCGATTCTTGTTCTTCCGGTGAAGTCATACAGTTTCACCACAGTGCTACAGCGGTTGCATAAGGGCAGCATCATCAACATTGGTTCGGTTGCCGATATTGGGCTGGCGTGTGCACTTATGTATCCGCTGTATCTATGGCTAGGCTTGCCTGGGGTTGCGCTGAGTTTTGTGATCACTACGTACCTGCAGGCAGCTTTTTATCTGTTCTATTCTGCGAGATTGCTGCACACCAGCCCGCTCAGGCTGGTGCCTTATAAGAACTGGATGCTGAAGCTTATTGTTTTTTCCTTGGTGTTTATAGTCATTCATTATGCCGGCGGACGGTTTTTTACCGGTAAGATTAATTTAATTTTGGGAATAGTTGCGATGGTCACTTTGTCTGTCGTATCTCTTCTTATTGAGTTGAAAAAACAAAGAAAAGATGGTATCGAACAACAGGCAGCGGCTTAAGGATATCAACAATACGGGTTTCGGGCCGAACAGCAATATCGAAGGTGGCAGGCTGCTTAATGCAGATGGCACAACAAACCTGCGCAAACGGGGCATACCCGTTTGGGAACGCACCAGTATCTACCACACGCTCATCAGAATGAGGCAGCGCCGCTTTATCCTGTTCATTTTTTTATTCTACACGGTTGTCAACGTCGTTTTTGCCTGTCTTTATTTTTTTGTTGGGGTCGAGCACCTTGGTGTGGAGAAGGAGAACTCGGTCTTCGGGCAATTCATGGAGGCTTTCTTCTTTAGCTCCCAAACGCTCACTACCGTTGGCTATGGGCATATGGCGCCATACGGTATGCTGGCGAATACGGTTGCATCCATCGAATCGCTTATAGGCATACTCTCCTTCGCCTTGGTTACGGGACTCATTTATGGACGGTTTGCCCGGCCCCGCGCGTACCTCATTTTCAGCCCCAACGTACTAGTGGCGCCTTATAAAGATGGTAAGGCGTTGATGCTGCGCATTGCCACCTATAAGAATAATTACCTGACTGACGCAGAGGCCCAGCTAACGGTTGCGCTGCACCTGAAAGAAGGGGACAAAACAGTTACCAGATTTTACCCGCTGCATTTGGAATTTGCGAAGATCAATTCCCTGGCGCTGAGCTGGACTATCGTGCACCCGATAAACGAGGAGAGCCCGCTGCATGGTTACACCATGGAGGACATAGCAGAATGCAAGGCGGAGGTGATCGTGAACATCAAAGCGTTCGACGATCATTTTTCAAATATTGTGCAGCAGCGCACATCCTATACTTACAAGCAGGTAATATATGGCGCACGTTTTTTGCCTATGTTCGAAAGAGCACAGGATGGTGATTATACTTTGCTTGAATTAAATAAGATAAATGCGCATGAGATGGTGAAATTCAAAGAACATGCACATTAACACATTCTGAAATATGGCTGCAAAGGCGTAAATTTGCACCATGCAGGCCACACAAGCAAACACATCAAAGACCCGTCATTTTCTTGAGCAGGAAGAATTATTCGGTGCGCACAATTATCACCCGCTGCCGGTAGTGCTTACTAAGGGAAAGGGCGTTTTTGTAT
>CAYNGS010000634.1:0-2353 GCA_964396625.1 uncultured Flavipsychrobacter sp. | reverse complement strand
TTAAGTCCGGCGCACACAGGCCTCGCGGACGGAGTGGTCCATTTCGTTTGCCGCATTTTTTCTTACATTTACTTTTGCCTGCTTATTATATGCGTATTAGATTCGCCTTCTTGTTTTTACTGTTATCGTTGCGCGCCTTCTCGCAAGACAGCGTGGCCTGGTACGACCCCATACCTGTAGCTGATAAAACTTATGGAAATCTTCACCCCCGTATTACGCTCGACCAAAACAATAACCCACTCGTTCTTTGGGGCGACCGCAACAGCAATGCCTACCTTGCCAGGTGGGCGGGAAAAGAATTTGCCGAACCGCTGCAGATAAATACACCCGGCAACCACGTCTTTACCGAGGCATGGGCAGGTCCTGAAATGGACGGTAGAGGCGACACGATCTATGTTGTCTACAAGGTTACGCCCGAAGAAAACAACCCGATCTATATTAAACACTCCTACGATGGCGGCAAAAATTTCTCTATCGAAACGCAGGTAGACGACAGCACCAGCTACATATCCCGTTTCCCCACTGTTGCAATGGATCCTTACGGCAACCCACTCGTCGCTTACATGAAGCTGGACAAAGGTTATGCGAATCCCCGCTACGTCGTGGCAAAATCAAAAGACCTGGGCGAATCATTTTCCGGAGCCGTGCCAGTGGCAAATTTCTCCGGCGGCAAAGTCTCCGACTGCTGCCCGGCAACTGTGGTCGAATCAGGCAATGCAACCATAATACTGTACCGCGACAATTTAAATGGCCTGCGAAATATATGGGCCGGCATATCGGCCAATACGGGCATATCCTTCAAAAGAGGGTTGCAGGTAGATCAGACCAACTGGACTAAGAAATCATGCCCGGCCAATGCTCCCGATGGCATAATAATCAGCGACACTCTCTACACAGTATTCATGAGCGGAGCGGGCGATAGTGCGCTTGTATATTTGAGTAAAACATCAGTCACGGGGCTGTCTGCTGAGACAACTCCTGTCACCGGAAAGTTTGCCGGCCTCGGCAGCCAGAATTTCCCACGCATTGCAAACTCAGGTGATGCCACAGCCATTGCCTGGGAACAGTCGGTCGGGAGCATCACTCAGGTTTGCCTGCTGTTCACAAATGAGATCACCAATGGTTTCCCGCCATTGTTTGATACCATTGCCAACGGGCATTTTGAAAACCTTGATGTCGCTATCGGCGGTGGTCACATATACGTGGTCTACCAGGACGATTCCTCGGGCAGCATCATGTGCCGTATTGGCCGCTACCACGAGACGATCGTGAACAAAATGCTTGCAGAAAATACAACGGTCGCCCTGAAACCTGCTCCATCAGGCAAATACTTTACCGTTTCCATTCCCAATATTTCCAGTTGCCTGATGTCCGACCTCGAGGGGAAAGAATATGAAATGGATCTGAAATGCAATAAAAACAGTTGTCGCGTGTTTACCGAAGACCTAGACCCGGGTTTATATATTGTGAAGATCTATTGCAAGGACGATAAAGCCTATACCTACAAGTATGAAGTGAAAGAGATCAGGGAAAAGGAAGAGAAGGAAAAAAAATAAGCGTCAGTGCACGTATTTGTATATCTCTGTTGCTGTTGTTTCGCCCTCTATCAGTTTCACCAGTTTTTTATGCTCATCATATAAGGCAATGTCCGGAACAAATTTCGTTCCATAGTACCCGAAGAAAAAGAATTCATAGTCGCGGCCTACCACCTGTATGTTTTTATAATCTGCAAGGTGAAAATCACTATAGAAATCGCGCAGCAGGCTCAGGTCATGAAGCGCTGTGAACATGTAGAATTGAACATTCTTTATAGAGTCCATCCCCTTCAGCAGCCCTTTGATGGTTCGTTTACAGTGCTTGCAGTCCGGAGAAAAAAACATCAGCGCTACCGGTTTGCCTGCCGGAATATTGTAGGTATTAAAAATGGTTATGCTATCCATCAGCCTTATGTTAAATGCAGGCAGATTCGGATATTTTTGGTATGGCTTAAGTGTGTCTGTAGCAGCCGACTTATTGTCCATCGTCGCATCCTTCGATCCCTGGGCGTTTGCTCCTGTTTGCAACAGGCAGCAACACACCAACAAAAACAATGCTCTCATGATACTAAATTAGTTAAAAATACCGGGCTAATAAAAAGCCCCCTGTTCAAACAGGAGGCTTTTAGCTTTTTATTAAATGGAAGGTAACTACCTGATCAATGTTACGTTGCCGTGCTTGATAAAATCGCGACCGGTAGCTGTTACCGCGCTCACCTCGTATACAAACACACCAAATGGCTGTGGCTTGCCGTTGAACGTGCCGTCCCATCCCTTGTCTATGTCTGTGGTCTCAAATACCTTCACGCCCCATCTGT
>CAYNGS010000633.1:0-2363 GCA_964396625.1 uncultured Flavipsychrobacter sp. | reverse complement strand
TGTGCAGCGGAGCAGGGATACGATTGTTACTGAAATTGCTGATTGTTCCTGAAACCAGCAGCAGGGCCGGGAACACCCAGGGCGAATTGATAAACAGCGTCGCAATAAGGCTGCCGATCATGATGCTGGAGGTCGCAATATACTTGATGCTGGTTTGCATCATGCGTGCCGCGGCAAAGAATACAAACCCTACCGACATAGGTTGTATGTATGAGAATAAGTTAAGCGGCAATGCCTTATTGCCCTGCACCGCGCCGGTGTCAAAATAATGAATGAGAAAAGAGAAACCGCCCATTATAAGCGCCGCAGGAAATACCCAAAGCATAAGCGTGAGTATGGCCAGCGGCACGCCGCCTCTTTTCATCGCGATCAGGGTTACGGTTTGCGATGAGGTAGGGCCCGGCAGCATGGCGCAAAATGCATTATATTCCAGTAATTCATCTTCCGTCACGTCTTTCCGTTTCTGCACAAAGGTCTTTACCATCATGCCCATATGCCCCTGCGGTCCGCCAAAAGCGGTAAAAGAGTACAGGAACACCGACTTCAAAAATGGTACATGCCTCAGCAGCATTGCCTTTCAATTTGGATTTGAAAGTAAAAACAAAAAACGGGAAAACACATTATTTAATACCCATTAGCGTATTAACTAATAATCGTTTTATTTATGCAACCCTGGCGCCTGTCTGGGCGCAACAAACTATTCAACTATTTTCCTATCTTGCAGCGCAAATTAATAATCATGAATCATTTGATACTTGGTGCTTTTTACGATAACGTGAACAAAAATGTTGGCCCAACCCTCATGTGGGTATTTTTCCTGTTAATGATCATCGAGATGATCTATGTTATGGTAAAATACCTTGGTTCTGAAGATAAAAAATAGTCTTGTCCCATGCGTCTTTAAATATCGCTGATATCCGGAGAGATTACAGGCTTGCAGCGCTTGATGAAGATATTGCTGGCCACGACCCCATCTCTTTTTTCCAAAAATGGTTTACTGAAGCAGAAGCTGCGCAGATCACCGAAATTAATGCAATGACACTTGCAACGGTGGATGCAAGGGCTATGCCGCACGCGCGTATTGTTTTACTAAAGGGCCTCGATGAGCAGGGGTTTGTTTTCTTCACAAATTACGACAGCGCCAAGGGGCGTGAAATAGATGCCGTGCCGCAGGTGGCGCTCGTTTTTTTCTGGAAAGAACTGGAGCGGCAAGTACGGATCGAAGGCTATATTGAGAAGATAAAGCCCGAGGAGAGCGATATATATTTCCACTCACGGCCGCAGAGCAGCCGCATAGGCGCATGGGCCTCGCCGCAAAGCCACAAGATACCCGACCGCAATATCCTCGATCTTAATTATGCCAGGTATGAGGAAGAGTTTTCGAAAATAGATATTCCACGCCCGCCGCACTGGGGCGGATACCGGGTAATGCCAAACCATATCGAATTCTGGCAGGGCCGCAGCAGCCGAATGCACGATCGCATACTGTTTACAAAGAACGCGACCGGAAATTGGGACCGTTCGCGGTTGGCGCCTTAATATGACATTGTATTCTCGCAGCGCTGACTAAATGTGATACCTTGTCAGCTTTTCGGTTTCTCAGCAATTATACTTTTTCTTTTCCACCTTATGGCGTAGCTGATATACATGTTGAAATCAAAGACCGAATTCTTGTCTCCACGCCCGAAGCCCGCGATATAGAGCGGAGCATAGCTCTTAAATGACCCGCCGTTGAGCATGAATTTGCCCCTGATGTTCCATCCTATGCTTAAACCCTTTATCAGTTCTACGCGCACCCCGCCGGTCACTTCAGCCCAGATGGCGTGGAATTTTTTTGCCGGGCCGCTGCCGGGCGTGTTTCCCCATAGGCTGTCAAGTACTTCATAGGTCGATGGGCTTCTGTTGACGTCCGCATAAGCTCCTCGAAGTCCTATAAACATCATGTCCCAGTCCTTCGGCCGGTCGCGGGTCAGTACGCTTTTGTTAAAACCAAATCTTAAAAAATTATTTGTGGTCGTGTACTTTAGGTCAGAGTAGTTAACGTTACTGCCGCCCCAGCCTCCCTCGGCTACGAGGTAATATTCATTCTTCATATAGTAGTCGGCCGCTATTTCGTACCCCGGCTGATCTATAAGAAAGCTATTAATGATAGGATGAAAAAAATCAACGCCCAGGTTCAGCTCGTGGCCTGCCGTTTCCTGTCGTTTTGCTTTTTTTGCGCTGACGGTATCGGTCATTGTCGTGTCTGCCTGTGCAAATAACGACGATGAACCGAATGCCAATGCACTAAAAGTCAGGATGAATAAATATCTGTAAATGCTTCGTGTTGGCATTATTCGTTACGCTTGTATTGGTAATATGAA
>CAYNGS010000632.1:0-2365 GCA_964396625.1 uncultured Flavipsychrobacter sp. | reverse complement strand
ATATAATTACTATTGACAACGAAAACAGAACTCCAGCCCCGTGGGTGAATGTAATTGCAAATCCTGTATTCGGTACAGTAGTGACAGAAAGTGGACAGGCATATACCTGGGCAGAAAATGCACATGAAATGCGTCTTACCCCCTGGAATAATGATATTGTAAGCGATTCGGCAGGAGAAATTTTCTATTTACGTGATGAAGAAGCAGGCCATTTCTGGTCAGCCACACATCTTCCAGCAGGAGGCCAATCTTCCTATATTACAAGACATGGATTTGGCTACAGCATCTTTGAACACAATGAAGATGGCATCCATTCTGAAATGTCTGTGTTTGTTGATATATCATCTCCTGTCAAATTCACAATATTGAAAGTGCGCAATAATTCGGGCAGGGCACGCCGCCTGTCCGTTACCGGTTATACAGAATGGGTATTAGGGGATCTGAGGCCTAAAACGGCAATGCATATAGTTACAGAGATTGATCCTGACACAGGTGTCTTTTTTGCGAGAAATCCTTACAACACAGAATTTGCAGGACGGGTCGCGTTCTTTGATGTAGATGAACCAATCAAAAACTTTACCTGCGATAGGACTGAATTTATTGGCCGTAATGGTTCTTTGCAAAATCCGGACGCTATGCGCCGTTTAAAACTTTCCGGCAAAGTGGGCATCGCTTCAGATCCCTGTGCTGCTATCCAGGTGCCAATCGATCTCGCAGAAGGAGAAGAGCGCGAGATCATTTTCAGGTTGGGAGCAGGAACGGATAGCAAAAATGCCCGGGATATTGTCAATGAATTCCGCGGAACTGATATTGCGCATCAGGCGCTTGAAAAAGTAAAGAATTATTGGCAGAATACTACAGCCGCCTTAGTGGTAGAAACTCCCGACATTGCCATAAATACCATAGCAAACGGATGGCTTACTTACCAGACACTTTCCTGTCGCCTTTGGGGACGTTCCGGATATTATCAATCGGGCGGCGCATTTGGTTTCAGGGATCAGTTGCAGGATGTTTTGTCGTTGTTGCATGCTGCGCCACAATTGGCCCGGAAGCAAATCCTGCTGTGTGCAACCCGTCAGTTCCCGGAAGGAGATGTGCAGCACTGGTGGCACCCGCCAACGGGCCGTGGTGTAAGAACGCGCATATCGGATGACTTTCTTTGGCTGCCCTATGTAACCGCCCGCTATGTAATGCATACTGGTGATGTCAAAATTCTTGATGAGTCGTTACATTTTCTTCAGGGTCGCCTGCTTATTAACGGAGAAGAATCTTATTATGAACTTCCTTTACAGTCAGAGCAGTCGTCAACATTATACGATCATTGCTTGCGTGCTATAAAGCATGGCTTAAGCTTTGGAGAGCATGGGTTGCCGCTTATGGGTACAGGCGACTGGAATGATGGAATGAACCGGGTGGGACATAACGGCAAAGGAGAGAGTATTTGGCTGGGCTTCTTTTTGTATGATGTGCTTGCCAAATTTATTGAAGTAGCAAAACTCCATAATGATCCTGACTTTGCAGCACAATGCAAAAAAGATGCCGAGACACTAAGTGTCAACATTGAGAAAAATGGATGGGACGGTGATTGGTACCGCAGGGCATATTTTGACGATGGCACAACGCTTGGTTCTGCAAGTAATATAGATTGTAAAATTGATGCTATAGCACAAAGTTGGTCAGTATTGTCGGGTGCCGGTAACCGTGAGCGATCGGTCACTGCTATGGAGTCAGCTGTCAGATACTTGGTGAAAAAAGACGCGGCATTGATACAGCTTCTCGATCCTCCTTTTGATAAAGCAGCCATTGACCCGGGCTATATAAAAGGCTACGTGCCCGGAGTGCGGGAAAATGGAGGGCAATATACTCATGCCGCAGTATGGACAGTAATGGCCTTTGTGCGCTTAGGCGATAGCAACCGTACATGGGAATTATTGCAGATGATAAATCCGCTGAATCACGGGAACACCACTGACGGAATTACGATTTACAAAGTAGAGCCTTATGTAATGGCCGGTGATGTTTATGCGCTTCCACCGCATACAGGCCACGGCGGGTGGACCTGGTACACGGGCTCCGCAAGCTGGATGTACCAGTTGATCATAGAATCTTTTCTTGGCTTGCGTACGCAGGGAGATAAGCTGAGATTTGCACCTTGTATTCCGGCTGAATGGAGCTCATTTAAAGTACACTACAGGCATCGTGGTACCATGTATCATATCACTATTCATCAAAAAAATATTGCGGGTCAATTAACTGTATCTGTAGATGGGTTAAACCAGGAGGATAATGCCGTCTCTTTAGTTGATGATGCTGTAGAACATTTTGTTGAAATCGTGCTATTTACTGATTTGGCTAAAGAAAATAC
>CAYNGS010000631.1:0-2376 GCA_964396625.1 uncultured Flavipsychrobacter sp. | reverse complement strand
TCCTGTTACAGACGGACTGCTTGAGAAATACGTAACCTTTATACTGTGCCCCTGGCCGTCAGTAAGCGTGCACATTGTGGGTATAGTGATGGCGTAGGTATAGTCGGGCAGCCCCGTGATCGTGAAGCATGCTGCAGTCGCCGCTATATTCTTCGCCGGCTGCCGGGTCTTATTGCTGCGGTCCAGCGTAAGCGTATTGTCCGGCGCCAGGATCACGAGGCTCTCTTTGTTTGGCGGTACCGCGAGATCGGCAATATTCATGTCCGCTTTCTTTGTGATGTAAAATGGTGTAGCTATCGAAGGGAAAGTGTAAGGTGCTGCGCTTGCTTGTCCTAAAGATCCAAAAATCATTTCTAGTACACCTATTGACATCACGATTTTCTTTGTGATGTTTTTCATTTTTCTGTTATTTATGTCAGTTGCATTGTTGTTTTGCTTAGTTATAGTTTACGGTCACCGGCACACCCGTTGCATTAGTATATGTTCCGGGAGTCTGTGCTGCAGCTACGTTGAGGGTAGCGCCTACAGTAAGCGTTTGCGACCCTAAGGCACTTAAAGTACCCGTTGTAGCAGGGCTGCTGGTGAATGAGTTAACTGTCATTGTGTGTCCTGAAGATGTGATCGTGCAGGTAGACGGCAACGTGATCGCATAAGTGTAGTTGGCCTGTCCGGAAACATTGAAGCTTGCTGCAGAAACACTTCCCGTAGTGGCTGGAAGTGTTACACCGCCTGCACCTCCCGTTGTGCGTGTCCCTGCCGGTGCAAGTATGGCAGTGCCGGCTATGGTTGCGGAAACAGCTACATTACCAAAGTTCATATCGACCGTTTTCGCGATCGAGATTGGCGTAACAATTGTGGCAGAAGATGCGGCGGTTGCTGTTGCCTGTGCAAACGAGCTGGAGTTTAACCCGATTATCGCTGCCGCTGTGAGAAGTACTTTAGTTAAGTTTTTCATTTTTGGTGTTTTATGGTTATGGTTCAAAATTTCGTTGTTGCATACCATATAGCGAACCGCGTGCCAAATCAATTTTTAATTGATTTTCAATTATTTAAAAGTAAAATAATAATTTAATTTATTCCTAATAAAGGACTATTTTCCAAAAATTGGAATTCTACTTTATTTTGGAATTTGCGTAATGATGGGAAGTTTTGGCAGATCAGACGGTCGACCGATTATAATTTAAAGTCAATATATAGCCTCTCTAAATAACTTTTGGTTTTCATTAAATTAATTTATATTTTAAATTTATACTAACATTTAGACGTATTTGCGCGCCTGTATATTTATATATCCTGTTTTCTCCTTTTTGTAACTGTTTAAAACCACCCCTATATGAAGTCCCTTTCCTTCACATTGCTTCTTTGTCTTTTTTCAATTATTAGTTATGCGCAGGCCCCGGCACCTATCACCGGACCATCGAGCGTTTGTGTAGGAAGTACTATTACTTTATCAGATATAACGCCGGGAGGTGTATGGAGTTCCAGCGCAGGCGCAGTGGCAACGACCGCTGCATCCGGCTCTATCACCGGGGGCGCGCCCGGAGTCACCGTCATCAGCTATACCACTGCCGGAGGTACAGCAGAATATTACGTTACTGTCAATGCCACGCCGCTGCCCATCGCAGGCCCCGACCACGTGTGCCAGGGCAGCATAACTTCACCGCTCCTCGCAGAACCAATCCCTTCCGGAACATGGTCCAGCTCGCCGGCAGGCGTTGTCGCAGTGTTTCCCACCGTTTCGCCCGTGCTCGGGGCTGCGGTATTAGGGGTAACTGCGGGCACCGCTACAATAACCTACACCACATCCGGCTGCCCGCCGGCATATCTGTTATTTACCGTCAATCCAAAACCCGCGCCCATCACAGGCCCTTCGGTTATCTGTTCCGGTATTCCCATAACGCTGCACGATGCAACCGCAGGCGGAACCTGGGTTAGCACAGGCATTTCTGACTCCATCACGGTCGATTCGATTTCCGGCATTGTAAATGGCACAGTGGCCGGCAAGTCTGCAGCAATATTTTACCGGCTTCCCACCGGCTGCCTCCAGAACTTCACCGTTAATGTTGATCTTTCACCCGGACCCATCACCGGCCGCGATAGTATTTGTGTGGGCACATCAACACTCCTCGCCGATACTTCTGCCGGAGGCATTTGGACAAGTTCGGCGCTGGCGGTGGCACAGGTCATCGATCTCTCCGGGGTTGTTCACGGTATCTCATCCGGCGCGGTAACCATATCATACACACTGCCCACTGGCTGTGCGGCTACAAAAGCATTCACGGTATCGCCACTCGTACCGGCCTCTGTGTCGGTGGCCCAGAGCCCCGTTACCATGCTGTGTGCTAATGACTCAATTACCCTTACCGCAACCGGGGT
>CAYNGS010000630.1:0-2381 GCA_964396625.1 uncultured Flavipsychrobacter sp. | reverse complement strand
CGTACTCAAAGAACGTTCGATCTCGCAACGAAGTGACTCCCCATGATAAAGTTCAGCATCAGCAGAATCAGAGTTCGGATTTTCGAGTATGTCGAGCAGTGTATTGTCTTCGCTGTCTACGAACGGAGCATCAACAGATACGTGCCTTGCAGCCACGCCCAATGTTGTTTCCACTTCCTCAGTTCCTATCTCCAGCAATTCAGCAAGTTCTTCGGTCGATGGCTCTCGCTCGTATTCCTGCTCCAACTGCGAATAAGCCTTGCTGATCTTGTTAGATAATCCTACTTTATTGAGCGGCAGGCGCACGATACGCGATTGCTCGGCAAGAGCCTGTAATATCGACTGGCGGATCCACCACACGGCATACGAAATGAATTTGAAACCACGCGTTTCATCAAAACGTTGCGCGGCCTTGATCAGGCCAAGGTTACCTTCATTAATAAGGTCACTAAGCGATAACCCCTGGTTCTGATACTGCTTGGCCACAGATACTACAAAGCGCAAATTGGCCTTCGTTAATTTTTCAAGCGCACGCTGATCGCCCTGTTTGATACGGATGGCTAGTTGTACTTCCTCTTCCGGAGTGATCAGATCCACTTTACCGATCTCCTGCAGGTATTTCTCCAGAGACTGACTTTCACGATTGGTGATCGATTTCGTGATCTTAAGTTGACGCATAGACATAGGCTAAGATTTGAGCGGTTATGAAAGTAAAAACTCACAACAATAGAATCAGTGAAAGGGCCACATTAGTACGGCAAATCTAAGCCTCTTAACAATTCAACCCAAAAAAAAATTATGAATATATTAACAAGATTTTGCTATATATGCTGAATGTACTTTAAAAATATCTGACAGAATCAATAATAAAATTTTGATTGTAGCAGCATTTTTTTATTATTGCACCTAAACTAACAGAAGTGAATACTAATTTAATGAATAAGAAGAAATTAATGTACTCAGTAGAATTTCCAATACGTTGCTCTCCGACTATATTGTACGAGTTTTTATCTACACCCGTTGGATTACAGGAATGGTTTGCTGACAAGGTGGACCAGCGGGAAAATACATTTTACTTCACCTGGAACGGAAGCACTGATACAGCCGAAATACTGGAACATCTCGATAATGAATTCATCAGGTACCGCTGGGACCACTACAACAAAGATGAATTTTTTGAATTTAGCATTGAGCAAAGCCCGGTAACCAATGAGACTATCTTGAGGATCACTGATTTTGCCGATAAAGGAGACGTAAAAGATCAGGAAAGACTTTGGAGCTCCCAGGTAAGTGATCTGAAACACCGCATAGGAAGCTGATCCTGACCTTATACCGGCTTTAGCAGCCCCCTCTCGGGGTTGTTAAATCTACTATTACTCCCCGCCACTTACGGCCTGCTCCTTACAAGTATTATGTAGGTTTGCAGTCTAAACCGTCATTTAGTATTGATAAAGAAGCTCGACATATTGATCATCCGGAGTTTTATCGGGCCCTTTATCGTTACTTTTTTCGTGTCCTTATTCGTCCTTGTAATGCAATTCTTCTGGCTCTACATGGACGAACTTATCGGCAAAGGACTGAACATATGGACTATCATTCAGTTGCTTGTCTATATGTCCACTACATTGGTGCCGTTGGCATTACCGCTGAGTATCCTGCTCGCGTCCATCATGACTTTTGGGAGCCTCGGCGAAAACTTTGAGCTTGTTGCCATAAAATCGTCGGGCATCTCGCTGTTGCGCTTCATGAGGCCACTGCTCCTGTTCATTATTTTTGTCGGCGGACTGGCTTTCCTTTTCAGCAACAACGTGATCCCGGTGGCAAATCTTAAGGCGCTGTCGCTGCTTTATGACATCCGCAACTCGAAGCCCACGCTGAATATCCGTCCGGACCAGTTCAACAACGAGATCCAGGGATTTTCAATCAGGGTCGGCAGCAAGGATAAAGACGGCAATACCATCCGCGACATAATTATTTACGACCATTCCGACATGACGGGGAATAACAAGGTCATTCTCGCTAAAGAAGGGCAAATGATCGCATCGCCCGACAAACAGTCGCTGATCTTCAAGCTGAAGGACGGATGGCGTTATGAAGAAGGCGTAAGCCATGGGGTGAATGACCTTACCCAGACAAGGATGCACTTTGCCAAGTGGGATAAGGTTTTTGACCTCTCGTCTTTTAAGTTCACACGCACTAATGAAGACCTCTTCAAAAACGCATACCAGATGATGGATGTGAAACAACTGTCGGACCAGATAGACAGTATGAAAAACTACAAGTCTAAAAGCTACAAAAATGTAAGTGTATACATCGTGCCCTACATCACCTACAACAATAACAACACAGCAAAAGAAAGCGATGAGATAGCCGCAAACCTG
>CAYNGS010000629.1:0-2383 GCA_964396625.1 uncultured Flavipsychrobacter sp. | reverse complement strand
GCAGGCCGTCTACACCGCCAAGGTCGATGAATGCACCGAAGTCGGTAACGTTCTTCACGGTACCTTCCAGTACCTGTCCTTTTTCCAACTGGCCGATGATGACACTACGCTGCTGTTCTATATCGCTTTCTATCAGCGCCTTGTGGCTCACCACGGCGTTGCGTATGGTTTCGTTGATCTTCACCACCTTGAAGTCCATGGTCTTGCCAACGTACTGGTCATAGTCGGTAACGGGCTTCACGTCGATCTGAGAACCTGGCAGGAATGTTTCCAGGCCATATACATCCACGATAAGACCACCCTTGGTCTTCGAGGTAATGGTACCTGTAACCACTTCGCCGGTTTTGTAGAAGTCTACGATCTGCTGCCATGCGCGTGCTGCTCTTGCGAGTTTGCGGCTCAGGTGCAGGTGGCCGTTCTTATCTTCTTTTTCCACCACCATCACTTCTATCTCATCGCCGATCTTTACATCGGGCATGTCACGAAATTCGTTGAGGGAAACGAGACCATCGGATTTGAAGCCGATGTTGATGATAGCGTCCGTTTTGGTGAGGCCCACGATAGAGCCATGCAGCAACTCGGATTCTGCTATCGATTTGAATGTGCTGCCATACAGGGTGTCGAACTTTACGCGTTCGTCGTCCTTGTAAGAAGCTACATTGCGTTTGTCCACGCTCCAGTCGAAATCATCGTGAGATGTTTCGGGAACATGGGTGTAATAATGGCGCGCTGCGCGCGACATGGTTGCGGGGGCATCGCCCGATGCCGCATCAACAGGTTCGTTGTTCGACTCTGTTGCCTGTGCAGTAGTATCTGCTGATACTGTTGCATGCTGTACCGACTCATCTTCTGATGTTCCGGTGGGTTCTGAATTAATTACCTGGTCTTCCAATTGCACTGTACTCTTTTTGTACGGACCCGTCTATAAACGTTCCGGCGGTTAAAAAATGAATAATTGTCCCGGTTTTTTTGGGAGTGCAAAGATAGGATAAATTACTTGAATAATTAATGTTGGATTCTTTGACGGGAAATCCGCATAAAATTTAAATAAATCACCTATAAAAATATTTTAATAAAAATAAAGTATCGATAGCCGGAGTAGATCAGGCAGTCTGCTGATGTTACCCTGTCAAGCCGGTAATCTTTACCGGTCAGCAAAATAAAAGTATTATTTTTGGTTGGTAACGCTTCATAATTCACTGTCTGACAGCCACTATGCGAAAAATATTCTACCTCACCTTCTTGTTTTCTCTTTTTTGCTGCAGGCTATATGCCTGGCAGCAGGTACTGCAGGATACTGCTCAGAACCCCGGCAGCCCACAGCTGACATTTGTGAACAACGATACCGTCTACGACTTTGGCGGTATACCCAAGGGCGCCTTTGTGGAATACCAGTTCGAGATCAGGAATACGGGCGGCGCACCACTCATTATTTCTGCGATGAAATGTGAGTCGGCCAATGTAAAATGTAAATGGCCTTCAAAACCCCTGAAGCCGGGTAAAAAAGCGTTTGTCTCTGTTATCTATACCGCCAATACCGACGAAGGTTCGTTTAGGGAAGACATTTTTGTCGCGTCCAACACCACGGAAAATCCTTACCCATTCATCCACATCAGCGGCGCCATTGTACCCGAGGGCAGCCCGATGATCCCTTCCGCCACCCCTGCTCATAAATCTCATGGTGGCAGGCTCGCTCACTAAGCTGCCGGTAAAATAACAGAGGCTGCCCGGAAGAGCAGCCTCTGCGCAAAATGATCGGGAAAATACTACCTTATGATACTTAACTTGCCTTGCAGTATCACTCTGCCGTTTTCTTTAAGTACCACTATGTAGAATCCTCCTGAATAATTATCCAGTGGCAATTGCCAGTTGCCTCTGTTGTCCGGCGTCACATAATTGTTCATCAGTCTGCCGGTCATGTCATACAGCTCTATCGTTGCCCCTGCCGCATCCGTCACATAGTCTATCCTTACCATGTTCTGTGCCGGGTTGGGCGCCAGTTTCATCGACACATCTCCTTCTATTTGTTTCACACTGGAAACTGTCTGGTGTCCGGGTTTACTGCCCGAAGCATTGACCATATTGCATGCTGGAATATATACGCTGTCTTTGCACTCATGCGTTGCGCCTTCCTTATCGGTGTAGGTGATGGTGAAGTACTCCCAGCCACCGGTGAAGCCTATGCCTGGTATAAACTGGAAGGTATCAACATTTCCTCCGGGGTGCAGTAGCAATCCGCCCGGTATCAGCGACCCGTCCGTGATGCTTACCGTAGCAAACAACGGATAGGGGTGCGAGTTGGGGAAATTGAGCACGATGAACATGTTGCAGCAACTATCCATGGGTATCACCGGCGAACAAGGCGTTGAATACTCCGGAGCGC
>CAYNGS010000628.1:0-2384 GCA_964396625.1 uncultured Flavipsychrobacter sp. | reverse complement strand
TCCAAAAAAACTGACTCCTTGAAACGCGTCATACAAAATTCAAAAGACGATACCAGCGAAGTAAAAAACTTGTTAGAACTATCGGGAATGCTTTCCTGCGACGACACAGTAAATAAAATAAAATTTGCAACTGAGGCATTGCATCTGGCGGAAAAATTAAACTGGAATAAGGGAAAGACCAATGCAGATATGAAATTGGGCGACATTTATGAATCATGTACAAAAAACCATTTGCTGTCAATTCAATATTTTCAGGAAGTCGTATACCTAACCGAATCGACAGGTGACAAAATAACCGAGGAATATGCCTTGGCGAGCGTAGCATATGACTACGAAAGGCTAACTCAGTATAATAATGCGATAGGCTTCTACCGACGTGCATTGGCATTGAGACAAAGTCCTGAAATAGAATTGGGAATACTTGGGAACGTAGGTAACGACTATATCAATATCGGGGATTATATTGCTGCACTCGATTGCTATGATAGCGCGTTAAAAGCACTCGACGAGTTCGTGTCAGCAAAGAGAAAGAGCAGTGTAAATGACACCCTACATAAAGCGGGTCTGCTAATAACAATAGGTGATATCTATTTAGCCATGTCACAGTATGAAAAAGCCTTGGAAAATTACAAAAAGGCTTTGGAGCTGAGTGAACAAACTAAAAACAATTTGTCTGACCTTTTGGCCCAATTGGGCATTGGGAAGACTTACCGGTTAAAAAAAGAATATGACGAGGCAATTAAGAGTTATAACAAAGCACTACTTGACTGTGACGAGCCTAAAAATACAAGAAATGAAACAAACGTTCTAAACCAGCTTGGAGAAGTTTACCTGGAAAAAAGTGATATTAACGGCGCAATGGAATACTCCCAAAAAGCATTGAAGCTGGCAGAGCAAAACAACTACATCGACCAGCTACACCCCATCTACACTACCCTCGGCAAAATATATACCGCCCAGCACAATTACAAACAGGCCGTCCTTTACCTGCAGAAGGCCCTCGCTATCTGTGGCAAGAACTGCTCGCTCATTGGCGAGAAAGACGCATGGGAGGCGCTCAGCAATACTTATGAGCAAATGAAGCAGCCTGCCCTCGCTTTCGATGCCTATCGCCATTTTATCGCTATCCGCGACAGCGTTTACAACATCGGCAAGGCCAACGAGCTAACCCGCATCGACCTGCAATCAGAGTATGGCCGCAAACAAATGGCCGATAGCCTGAGGCAGTCTGTCGACTACCGCCTCAAAATGCAAAAACAGAAGGTCTACACCTACAGCAGTTTTGCCGGGCTTGCCGCGGTGCTGCTCGTGTCATTTTTTATATACCGCAACTACAGCCAGCAAAAAAGGGCCAATGTCGCAATCAGCCGCGCCAATGAGACCATCAAGGACGAAAAACAGGTTTCCGAAAAGCTGCTGCTCAATATATTGCCCGAAGATGTGGCCCGCGAGCTGAAAACACAGGGCAGTGTACAGGCAAAACTCTTCGATCATGTCACCGTCCTCTTCACCGATTTTGTCAATTTCACCGAGGCCGGCGAGCGCTTCTCGCCCCAGGGCCTCGTGGCCGAGCTGCACACCTGTTTCAAGGCATTCGATATCATTATCAGCAAGTACAACATCGAGAAAATAAAGACCGTCGGCGATGCCTACCTCGCTGTTTCCGGTCTGCCCACTGCCACACCGGGCCATGCCGCCGAGGTGGTAAAAGCAGCTATAGAGATACGCGATTTCATAGCCGAAAGACGAAAGCAGCTCGGCGACCAGACATTCGATATCCGCATCGGCGTCAACTCCGGCACGGTTGTTGCCGGCATTGTGGGTGTTAAAAAATTCGCCTACGATATCTGGGGCGACACTGTAAATATTGCCGCCCGCATCGAGCAGTACAGCGAGCCCGGCAAGATCAACATCTCACAGTCCACCTACGAATTGATCAAAGATCAATTCACCTGCAACGACCGAGGCGAAATAGACGCCAAGCACAAAGGCAAACTGAAAATGTATTACGTCGAGGCGTGAGCCCTCCCGATTTCACACGCAAATGAATTAATATTTGTATGTTCGGGTGTTTAATTTTCAATCCCTAAATCGTTTTTATGCCCGACTTTGATGATCTGCACCAGCAAAACAACGACCCGCTCACTACCCCGTTCGATAACATTGCGCTGGCATTCTCCGGCGGCGGTTTCAGGGCTGCGTCGTTCAGCCTCGGCGTCATGTCCTACTTGCACCGCATCACGTTTCACAATGTCGCAGCCGATGGGTCGTCAGAGCTGGTTACACTGCTAAAGAAAGTTACTTACATATCGTCCGCATCAGGCGGCACCATCCCAAATGCACTGTATGCCCTCACCATCGCCAATGGCGGCGACTTCGATACC
>CAYNGS010000627.1:0-2385 GCA_964396625.1 uncultured Flavipsychrobacter sp. | reverse complement strand
ATCTCCTGGCTCTGGAACTTACCGCCCCAATCCTCAACCAATATGTTCATATTGGCGAGTTGTTCTTTTATTTTTTCAGGATTAGCTCCTTCTTTATCGATCTTGTTGATAGCAAATATCATAGGCAGGTTTGCAGCCTGGGCATGTGATATGGCTTCTTTGGTTTGCGGCATGATCGCGTCGTCCGCAGCGATAACTATTACGGCTATGTCCGCTACTTTGGCACCACGGGCACGCATGGCCGTAAAGGCTTCGTGGCCGGGTGTATCGAGGAACGTGATCTTTTTACCAGTGGCGGTTGTAACCTGGTAGGCCCCGATGTGCTGGGTTATGCCGCCTGCTTCGCCCGCTACCACGTTGGCACTGCGCACATAGTCGAGCAGGGATGTTTTACCGTGATCGACGTGGCCCATGATCGTGACGATGGGGGCGCGGGGCTTCAGGTCTTCCTCATCATCTATATCCTCTATAACTTCTTCGGCCTCCTGTTCAAGGTTGATGAATTCAACATCGTAGCCAAACTCGCTTGACACAAGTTCTATCACCTCTGCGTCAAGACGCTGATTGATAGATACCATGATGCCGAGGCTCATGCACTTACTGATAACATCGGCAAAGCTTACATTCAGCAGGCTTGCCAATTCGCTTACTGAGATGAACTCAGTAACCTGAATCACATTCGTCTGCTCTGCATTCTCAGCGGCTGCGCGTTTATCAGCCATTTCATCGCGCTTGTTGCGACGGTATTTTGCCTTCAGGTTCTTGCTTCGGGTAGACCCGGTAAGCTTGGCCTGTGTTTCGCGTATCTTATCCTGTATTGCTTTTGTATCAATCTCCTGCTGCTGTGCAGATACCGGCGCATTGCGGGGTGCGCCACGGCGATCGCCATCTCTGCCTCCTGGTCTGAAACCACCACCACCACCAGGGCCGCCACGCTGCTGGCCTGCGCCATGCCCCTGGTATCCGCCGCCCTGGCCGGGTCCGCCCTGTCCCGGGGGACGACGGTCGCGGTTGAAGTTGGGGTTTGGTGTTCTGGCATTAGGGCCCAGGCCACCTCCCGGCTGGTTGCGGTCGCGGTTGGGGTCTGGCTTATGTGTCTCCGGTTTCTTTTCTACCGGTATACGTTTACGTTTACGTTTCTCGCGGTTATCGATCCGGTTATCCGGTCTGTTGCCACTGCCTTGCGGCTGAGCAACGGGCAGTTCTATCTTGCCGATGATCTTAGGGCCCTCCAGTTTGGGCGCCTTCATCTCGATGTGCTCCGGCTTGCCGCTGCCTTCATCATCTGCTGCGGTGTCTTCCTCCGGGGTAATTATTTGCTGCGGCGCCGGCAATTCTGGCTCCTCGGCTTCTTTTTTCGCTTTCGCGGTTGTTTTTGCAACTTTGGTCTCGTCTGCTTTTTTTGCTTCTTTCTTTGGCGCTTCCTTTTTCTTTGCTACTGCTCCCTTCTTGGGGCGCGAAGCAAGGTTCATGTCGTCGAGATTTATCTTTCCGAGAATATTAGGCCCTTCTATTTTTGGGGCTTTCATATCCAGGTGCTCGGGACCGTCGGTGGCATCTGCCTCTTTTTCAGCGCTTGCTGCTTTAGTTTTCTCCTCTGCTTTTGCTGCTGTTTTTTTCTCGGTATCCTCAGCTTTTGGGGCCGGGGCCGTCTTTTTGGCCGGCGCTTCTTCAGGAGCCGCGGCAGCAACAGTTTTTTTAGCGGGAGCTTCTTCCTTAACAGCAGCCGGAGCAGGCTGCACAACAGGTTTTTTAGGTTCCTCTTTTACTTCAACAGTTTTCTCTTTCGGTTTTTCGGCTTCTTTAGGTTTTTCTTCTTTTTTATCCTTCGCGGTAATATCCAGGTCGTCTTTGGTCTTTCGGATGCTGTCCAGCAGCGATCCTTTTGGCAAGGCTATCTCATCACTCCTGCGCTTGGCGAGCTTGTCCTGTGCAAACTCTACCTGCAGGGCGTTATACATCTTCTCCGTTAACTTGGCGCTGGGGCTGTTTGCGATCTCAAAGCCTTTATCAATAAGAAACGCGACAAGGGTTTCTCTACCGATGTTAAATTCTTTGGCAGCTTCCAGTAACCTGGGTGTCTTTGTTGTTGTTGTTGTCATTCTTCTATCCTTCTGATATTTTTCGCCAAAGTCGCCCTTAGCTGTGCCTTATATACAAACCTACACCATTTTCGCCGAAAATGACCCGGTTCATCGTCTTCTGTTCATCCTATACCGCCGGAACAACAAACTTTCAAAAAAAGTTCATTATTCGTTACTAAACTCTGCTTCCAGTATCTTGCGCACGTCGCGAACCGTTTCTTCTTCAAGGTCGGTACGGCGAACCAGTTCTTCGGCCGACAGATCCAAAACACTGAGCGCAGTATCGCAGCCGATGCGTTTG
>CAYNGS010000626.1:0-2386 GCA_964396625.1 uncultured Flavipsychrobacter sp. | reverse complement strand
CAGCCTTCTCCCTGATGGAGCAGGTATTGAGCAATACAAGGTCAGCATCTTCAAAGTTGCGGGTAGCACCAAAACCTTCTTCATTTAATATGGAAGGCCCGATCTCGCTATCGGAGAAATTCATCTGGCAACCATAACTTTCTATATAGAATTTTTTATGAAATTCGTTCGGGTCACCAGCGAATGGCGCATATGCCTCCCCCTGGCGTGACTCTTCTACCACTTTTTGCAGCACCTCTGCCATAATTTCCGATTTCAATTTGTGCAAAGGTACATCTTTGCAACGATTGAATGAATTGAGATTAACAGAAAATGATATAGAACACAGCGCTGAAATTTAATGGTCCAAAATAGCTGACCAGGCGCCCGGCCTGCTTAGGAATTATCAATAATTGCCGTAAATTTGATATTCTTCTTTTGAGGGCATCAGTGATGAAAGTGTTGGACTTATACTGAAAAAAATGAATAATAAGAAAATACTTTTACTAACATTAGTTCATCCCGATTTTCTTCCACCAGTATATTCAGTTGCCCAGGTATTAAGAGATTTAAAATACAGTATTCATATTCTTACCTTTGAGTCGTTCGTTCCTGCCGAACTTGACCTTGGGCAGGACATCGAACTTGAGTCGGTGGGAAAGCACCATGAGGCGAGCGTAACAGCACGGATGAGCCTGCGTAACCAGTTTACCAAAAGAGCGCTCGCAATAGCAAAGGAAAATACGATCGCCGTGATCTCTTTTTGCCCGTTTTCTTTTCACACAGGCATAAAAATAAAGGCGGCTCAAAAACTCCCGCTTATATACATGGCCCTGGAACTGGCGGACTTTAACTTGTCGATCTTCCTGAAGTCGCCGCTATCAAACTTCAGGAACCTGCGCGCATTGCAAACCATTGGCATGGCAGACCTTGTGACCACTCCCTCCGTTCAGCGGTCGGCCTGGCTGGCGGGCAGGTGCCACCTGGGCTATATGCCTTATACGGTGCGAAACACTGCATATGTGCCGGAGAAAGCCGTGGTTGCTGATCCGGAAGCTTTTAAGGCAATTGTGCCTCCCGATTTTGCAGATAAGAAGATAATACTGTACACCGGCGCCGTGAATGCTGACCTGTGTACGATGGAACTGGTACGCGCCTTTGACTTGCTGAATGATGAACAAAGCGTACTGATCATAACGGGCATTAAGGACACCGAATACTGTAAATCTGTGGTGGTCTTCGCTGAAAACAGCCGATCGGCAAAGCGGATAAAACTATTCCCTTATTTAACGAGGACTCAGATGCTCTCCCTGCAATCGCATGCGCACATAGGTGTGTGCATTGCCCGCGAATACCAGGACAATGTGAAATCGAAAATGATGGCGCCTAACAAGGCCGGTGAATATTTGTATCATGGATTGTATATACTGGGTATATTGAGTGAATACTTGCGACCACTAAAAATGCAGGGGATAGCGTCGCTGGCAGAAAACCCTACACCGCGCGACCTTTCGGGGGCTATGAGGGAAGCGCTAAAAGAGGTGAACGAGGGCAGTTATAAGAGCAGGATCAGCAGTTTTGTGAAAGATTTTTTCTGTATGCAGCAGCAGTTGAAGCCTGTGATACAATTTTTAAATAAATCGAAAAAATGAATAATTCGGGTAGAAATAGACGAAATGATATAAATCCAATTAAAATATTTCGATTAAAATAAAAAATATTAAATATAGAAAAATATAATTATTATTGCTGATTATCAATAATTTACAAAATTAACTGTATAATTTCGCAAATCATTTGAAGTATATTTTATAAGCAATAAATACAATTAATATAAATTGAATTTTATTTGACAGCCTTATGTGTGGAATAGCTTGTTATTTAGGCAATAATAAGGATGAAGGTTTAAGGTTTGGCACAAACGCCGGCAAGCTGCTGCGACACCGGGGGCCTGACGATAGTGGCATATATAACGATGAGACTGTAACGCTTTCCCACACCCGCCTGTCTATCCTGGAGTTATCGGATCTGGGGCACCAACCCATGTATTCGTCATGCGGCAGGTACATCATCATTTTTAACGGAGAGATATACAACCATCTCGAATTACGAAAAAAACACCTTCACAACCATCACTTCAGGGGCCATTCGGATACGGAAACACTGATCGAACTGTTTCGCGTGCAACAAGAGAAAATGCTGCCGGAAATGGTGGGCATGTGGGCTTTGGTAATATGGGATAAGGAAGCGAAAAAAATATTTATCAGCCGCGACCGGTATGGACAAAAGCCGCTGTATGTGCGGCAGACCACCGATTCGTGGCGACTGGCGAGTGAAATAATCCCCCTGCTTGCCGAAAACGAGCAACCGGCATTTGACCCGACTGCGCTGGTAGAATATCTTGCGC
>CAYNGS010000625.1:0-2393 GCA_964396625.1 uncultured Flavipsychrobacter sp. | reverse complement strand
ACTGCTAGCAAGGATAGACAGCCTGCAGCACACGCTGGACCACGCCTACAAGCCCGGTCTGGGCGAATTTATGTCTGATATACAAGTGCACCACGCAAAACTATGGTTTGCAGGCGCTGCTCAAAACTGGAAGCTGGCCGACTTCGAGATCGGTGAAATAAAGGAGGCCCTTGACAATGCTAAGGAGTACTGCAGCGATCGGCCGGAGATAAGGTCGCTGTCAATTATACAGCCGGCCATGGACAGCATGACCAACGCCGTTCAGCAGCAGAATCCTCAGCTATTCATGAACGGCTTTGTGCTGCTCACCAATACGTGCAACAACTGCCATCATGCAGTCAACCACGAATTTAATGTGATAAAGATCCCCGATACGCCACCGTTTTCCAACCAGGATTTTAAACCCCGGTGATCAGCCCGCCGTATTTGCCTTGGTGCTGTTGTGGTGATGCCTTAACGAGGGTATCGCGAAAAGCATGGCAACCAGTATCAGCACTGCCCCGAGAATGAACGGCATGCCTGGAAAGATAATGGGTGCACTTTTGCCGGTGAACCACGAAAAGAGGTTATTCATGATCAGCGGGCCGATAAATGACGTAATGCTGATAAGACTGGTGAGCGCACCCTGTAGTTCACCTTGGGCATTAGGCGGCACTTCGTTCGACATGATGCCCTGCAATACCGGCCCGCATATGCCGCCCAGGCAATAAGGTATGAGAAAGGCAAACATCATCCAGCCTTCGGTGGCAAAAGCAAACAGCAGCATGCCCACCATGTAGAGCGATAAACCCACATACACAGAGTTTTTGTCGCCAAGCAGCGGTGCCGTCTTACGGATAAGGAACCCCTGTACAAATGCGATCAGTATACCCACGACAGACAGGGATAACCCGACCATCATCTTGCTCCAGTTGAACTTGTAGATGGTGTAATAGTTCCAGTTCGACTGCACCGAATGGGCAGCAATGTATATCAGGAACATGGACACGGCCAGCCCGGACACAACAGGGTATTTTTTTAGATTTCTCAGCGGGCTGATGGGGTGCGCGCGACTCCATTCAAACGGGCGCTGGTGCTCCTTATCAAGGGACTCTGGCAGTACAAAATATCCATACAATACATTCAGAAGGCTGAAGCAGCCTGCCACAATGAACGGCAGCCTCACCGACCAGTCAAATTTGCCCGAGATGCCGTAATGGCTGCCCCAGAGACTGCATAAACTGCCTATTACCGGGCCTATGATAAACCCGATCCCGAATGCTGCACCGATCATGCCAAAGTTTTGAGCCCTTTTTTCCGGTGTGCTGATGTCCGCTATGTATGCCGTAGCTGTGGTGAAACTGGCGCCGCCGATACCGGCTATGATCCGCCCGATGAATAACAATGTCAAGGTGGGTGAAAGCGCTTGTACAAAATAGTCAATACCCAAGCCCAACAGAGAGAATAACAGTACAGGCCGCCGGCCAAAGCGGTCGCTCAGCGCCCCGATGACTGGAGAAAAGAAGAACTGCATGACGGCATATGAAAAGGTGAGGAAGCTGCCATAAGTGGCTGCCCTTGGTATATCGCTGCCTGTAAGTTGCTGAATAAGTGCGGGAATAACCGGTATGATGATCCCCAGCCCTATCACATCTATGAGCAAGGTGATGAAAATGAATCCCAGGGCTTTGTTGCGTTTAACGGTCATAGTTGGCTTTAGCGTTTAGTCGTTTTCGTCAAGATGGTTGCAAAACTATACTAATCTGTGATTCTTATCACCCGCACCACCGACTAAAGTCAGGCATTTACCGAAAACTTAATTCTAACTTTGCTACCGGGCCTTATTTTACACAAAACAGGCAAAGAAAAAATGGCACGACCGCGGGATATAGAGGGCAAAAAGGAAGAGTCGCCCAAGGTGAAGATCAGCAAGGCATCTGTAAAGGAGGCATTGGAGATATTTAAGTATATGGGCCCATACCGGGGGCATTTTTTTGGCGGCCTTTTATTTATTGCTCTGTCGGCCGGCACTACCATGTCTTTTCCTTTCCTGCTCAAAAAGCTGATCGATAGCGCGCATGGCGACCTCAAGGGCGCTTTTGCCTTTTCGCCCGGCAATATTGCACTTCTTATGATGGCGCTGCTGGTATTGCAGATGGTTATTTCTTTCCTTAGAATTTACCTGTTCACATACGTGGGCGAACATGCTGTTGCCGATATGCGGAAAGACATTTACAAGCACATGATCACCATGCCTATGGACTTTTTTGCGCACAGGCGGGTAGGGGAATTGTCCAGCCGCCTTACCGCCGATGTGTCGCAGATACAGGATGCCGTGACCAGCGTATTGGCCGAGATATTGCGCGGTATGCTCACTATTATTATCGGCATTTCCCTCATACTGTTCATCAGCC
>CAYNGS010000624.1:0-2394 GCA_964396625.1 uncultured Flavipsychrobacter sp. | reverse complement strand
GGAGCCACACCGCAACAAGCTCAACATTATCATCAGCCGCACATCGCACCTGAGTTATCACCTGGGGCAGCTGATCTATCTTTTAAAGAAGTAGCAGATCGATTTCTTAAAGCTAACTCCATTTTATTAAAACATCCACGGCCGGTTGGTCGTGGATGCTTTGTTTAAGAAGGTTGCCGGGCGAGCAGGGAAAGCCGAAACGAAGCGACAAATCAGCGCCAGAATGAAACCACCGATACTGCCAAAGCAAGAACAAAAGAAGCAATAAGCATGGTTGTGACCAATTGCTTCTTTGGGGAAGCGTGCGAGGCTATGCCGGGATAATATACGTAGCCAACAGCCAGGCCACTGAGCAGGCCGCCAATATGCGCGGCATTATCTGTATTGCCTTGTAAGCCATAAAGCAGGTTTAGCACTACAAAAAACATAATGCTCCTCAGCATTGTCTTGCGCATGGTTCTCTCAATATGGCTGGTAGTAAGCATGGAGAGAAAAACACCATACAGCCCGAATATAGCCCCGGACGCACCGACCCCAACGCTAAAAGGATGCATAACGATACTCATCAGCCCGGCACAGATGCCGGTGAGGACGTAGGCCGAAGCGAAACGAAACCGCCCCATCAGCGGCTCAAGAAACATACCGATGTATAACATGGCGTAGGTGTTCATGAGCAAATGCATAATGCCACCATGCAGAAACATATAACTAAGCAGTCGCCACCACTCGCCGTGAATGACCGCCGGCCTGAAATTTCCTCCCCATAGAAAGAGACTCTTTGTGGTAGGCTGTAAGGGTGATATCCCAACCAGCACCATTGCTACAAAAACGAGCGCATTGATATAAATGATAAAAGGGGTGACCTGGTAACTCCTGGATGGTATGAGCGCTCCGTACTTTTCACGGTGCATCGGATGAAGGTTGCGGTTCCGCTTATCCTGCTCGTCGATGACCCGCGCCATAAGCCGGTTATATCGATCGGCTGTCTGTTGGCCCTGGCTCCCGTCCCAGCCATGATCCTGTTCGGGTACAACTTCGAGTATAGCCTTTTTACCCGTGACCGTTATTGTAATAACCTCACCGGTTATATCGCCTATGCCTGGGGCATAACACCTGATAGTATCAGTATTAACCTCAACCACCTGCCAACCGAGGTATGCAGCCACATTTCGCGCTGCAGCGAGGTATTGCCACCGGTCAAGATGATACATCGGCACTTCTACTACATATCCCCGCCCGGTGGCAAGCTCCATTCTTTGAATTTTAGCTACAGCGAAGTTAGGTATGCCCGGCACATCACTGCATCGAATAATCTTACGCCAGAATCAAAAATGGTGATAGTCAATAGTTGTCAACAGACATATTCGCTTATTCCCACTGGCTACGACAACATCGCAATTATCTTATCCGTATCGTCGGCTTCGCCGAGGCGTGGAAAAATATGTTTCAGGCTATTTTCGTGCGAATCTGCCGACATGTCTGTCATGGCATCGGTGGCAAATGTGATATTGTAGCCCAGCTCACTCGCGCTGCGGGCAGTGCCCTCCACACCTATACTTGTAGATATGCCTGCGAGCACAATGCCGGTAACGTTCCGTTTCTTCAGTTCCTCGTGCAGTGCAGTTTCAAAAAATGCGCTCCAGGTGTGCTTGGTGATAAAAATATCGCCGGGTTCTGTTCTGATCTCCGGCACGATCTCCATCGACTCGGCGGTGAATGCCATACCGGGACGTGGTTTTGCATCTTTTCTCGTTTTGGTATGTGCCGCGCCGGCAGGGTTGACATTTACAACTACAACCGGCAAGGCAGCTTTTCGAAAAGCGGCTGCAAGCCTGGCTGCGTTGGCCAGAATATCACTAACAGGTGTTGCAACCGGCATCCTGGTTATGCCTTGCTGAAGATCGATCAAAACGAGCGCGGTGTTTTTGTCTAATTCGGTTACCATCGTTTATTGTTTGTTGTTTAAAGGTATATTCGTTTCATCCAATTGCCCTAATTCGCTCATCTCTGCCTCTGTCATAATAACGGATGTTGCCTTAACATTCTCTTCAAGATGGGCGAGTTTTGACGTACCGGGGATCAGCAAAATATTGGGCGAGTGGTGATAGAGCCAGCTCAGCGCCACCTGCTGCATAGTTGCCTTGTGTCCGTGAGCTATTTCTTTCAGTTTTTCAACATAAAGAATGTTACCTGCATTGATAGGATTCCACGGGATAAACGCAATACCATGCTCCCGGCAGTATTGCAGTTCAGGTTCCCATTTACGAAATACAATACTGTATTTATTCTGGAGGGACACCACGTCCACATATTCGTTGGCTTTTTTAATATCGGCAATACTGACCTCCGAGAGGCCGATGTGCCTAATCAGACCTTCCTGCTGCGCCTGTTTTA
>CAYNGS010000623.1:0-2397 GCA_964396625.1 uncultured Flavipsychrobacter sp. | reverse complement strand
ATTTCCGAGACATTTCAGTTGCGCAACACCAACAAGACCATCGCGCAATCTTTAGTGGAGGTAGCGGAAATGCAAAATCTCTGTGTGCAGCGGAAAAAGGAACTCGTCATCTACATATCAATGGGATTTGGCAATCCCTATGGAGACGAGTACAGTGCTGAAGTGGCTATTAACTGGGTAAAAAAACTGACGGGACTTGGTATTAAAACTGTGGCTATGGCTGATACTGTGGGGGTGGCCAAGCCGGACAATATCTCATACATCTTCAATCATCTCATCCCGGAGTTTAAGGACATAAATATCGGCGCTCATTTCCACTCGGCACCCGACAAATGGGAAGAGAAAATACAGGCGGCATATAATGCGGGATGCGTGCGATACGATAGTGCAATAAAGGGCATCGGCGGCTGTCCCATGGCCGAGGATGACTTAGTGGGCAATATTGCCACCGAGAACATTATCGGCTGGTGTGAACAGAACAATATAGCGTTAAATTTGAATAAAGAAGCGTTTGCGGAAGCGTGGGAGATAGCGGGAAGGATATTTGCCTGACACTGCGGCACAGATTTGGTGCGATAGTCAACATTAATAACTGTAAGCCGGATTTTGTTGTCATTAGGTTGAGAATTTAGAAACCGCTAATTTTAAACCCCCTTTTAAAGGGTTCAGGGCTATGTCAACACATTCGGAAATAAAACGGGTCACGACGCATACATTGCAGTCGATGAAGGATCATGGCGAAAAGATCAGCATGTTAACCTCCTATGATTTCTCGATGGCGCGCATATTCGACGATGCGGGCATCGACGTTTTACTTGTGGGTGATTCTGCATCGAATGTGATGGCGGGGCATGAAACGACTTTGCCGATCACGCTCGATCAGATGGTCTACCACGCCCAGAGTGTGATAAGGGCCTGTCAACGCTGTCTCGTGATCGTCGATCTGCCATTTGGTTCTTTCCAGGGCAACAGTAAGGAGGCGCTCAACTCATCGATACGCATCATGAAAGAGGCTGGTGCGCATGGCATTAAACTGGAGGGTGGGGAAGAAGTGAGCGAGTCTATCAAACGCATAGTAGGCGCAGGTGTACCTGTAATGGGGCATCTCGGGCTTACACCGCAGTCTATATACAAATTCGGGACTTATGCAGTGCGGGCCAAAAAGGAAGAGGAAGCTGAAATATTAATGCATAATGCACGGATATTGCAGGATTCCGGCTGTTTTTCTCTGGTGCTTGAAAAGATACCGGCAGCGCTCGGCGCTGATGTGGCCAAAGAATTGAAGATACCCGTTATTGGTATAGGCGCGGGCATGCATGTAGACGGGCAGGTGCTGGTGATGCATGATATGCTGGGTATAACCAAGAATTTTTCTCCACGATTCCTTCGCCGGTATCTGAACTTGTATGAAGAGATCGGCGATGCGACAAAAAGATACATCAAGGACATTAAGGACAGGGACTTTCCTAATGAGAACGAGCAGTACTAATGTATACTCTGCTTTACCTTTGATCGACACAGACAAAATAAAATGGTGAACAGGAAGGCATGGGAAGAACTGCAGGCAGAGCTGAAACCTGCAAATGTTACGCTGATCGCGGTATCAAAGACGAAGCCGGCAGGTGATATTAACGAACTGTATAGTTTAGGGCAACGCGATTTTGGAGAAAATTATGTGCAGGAGCTTACGGAGAAGCAAGGTGCGTTGCCCACAGATATCAACTGGCATTTTATAGGGCACTTACAGGGTAATAAAGTGAAGTACATAGCCCCGTTCGTTCACCTCATTCATACGGTAGACAGTTTTAAACTCCTTGTTGAGATCAACAAACAGGCGGGAAAATGCAGCAGGGTCATTGACGTGCTTCTTCAAATGTATATTGCCGATGAGGAAACAAAATTCGGGATGGATGAGAAAGAGATAATCAATTTCCTCGATTACTACGACGCACAAAAAGAAGCATTGTGCAATGTTCGCATCTGCGGACTGATGGGCATGGCTACAAATACTGGTGATGAGCAGAAGATACGAACCGAGTTCGCTACCCTTAAAAATTTCTTCAACTTTCTTGCAAATTCCACGTTCCTGGGCAAGCCATTCTTTCGCATTTGTTCCATGGGCATGAGTTCAGACTACAAGCTAGCCGTAGCCGAAGGCGGCAATATGGTGCGCATCGGGAGTATGTTATTTGGCAACAGGCAATGACCTACACTGCCTTTTCTGCCATTACATGCTGCGATATGAACCTGCCTATTTCAAATAAAGCAAAATTCAGCCGGTCAATTGTTTCAAAATAGGGTATGCCAACGCGCACAATATTGTAGTTGACGCCGCCGACATCATGGTTTTTAATACATTTTGTGTGCACTTGCTGGTCGTTCAGGTATTTATAGAGC
>CAYNGS010000622.1:0-2404 GCA_964396625.1 uncultured Flavipsychrobacter sp. | reverse complement strand
AGAACGTCCCGCCAAAGGCTTCTACCATCATATAGGTAACCGGGTAGATGGTGGTGTCATAGATCTTCCCGATCTGTATAGAGGTCAGGAATAAGAACAATACGCCAAACAGCATAATGATCCTGAAATACGTATTCCTCCAAAGTGTGCGGCACTCATTCGCCGAAAGCCCCCAAAGGTTTTTCAGATTTGCGCCTGTAGTAAACGCCCGGGTCACTGTCGGTAAAGTGCTTCTGTTGAAAAAAGTGGGAACGAACGTCAGTTTTGAGCTGTCCACCAGCTTCGGTTTCCTTAAAAACAGCCGTCTTGGGCTCGATGTAAAAGAAAAATATGAATAACCCGTTATCCACACTATACAGGCCATACTCAGCCATATGATCCTGTTTATGAGAAACAGCCCCGTCAGTTTATAGTTCAGGTGGTTCTTGTCATACGTACTCCAGTACTTGGCTATTGTTCGTTTCGCAAAGTTGCCCATCGGGTCCACAAGGGCTGCAATTGTTTGTTTTTCCAGCGACCCGAAGAACGAACCGGAAACACCGGTCGCCACGAAAAAGATAATAAGCGACAGCCAGATCACAAATATGTCCCTCGCTATAAGGCTCACCGCAAAGAATATGGCACCGTCAAATATGGCATTAGGGACTATCGTTTGCCAGTAGCTGTTTATGTACGGCATCAGCATAAACCCTTCTATTCTCGATGCGTTCACCCACGGCGTAGCATAGCCAAGCATCATTCCGAATGCCGGCGCGGTAAGTATCAGCAGCGCAATAAGCAGGGATGCGGAAAACCGCCCGAACAGATAGTCGAATTTCGAGACCGGTGTGGTAAAGATCATGGTATAAGTGTTGCTCCGGAAGTCCTTTAGCACTGCATTTCCTACCACGGCCACTATAATAATGATCCCGATATAATTATTCACTGCCCCAAAGAAAGCGTCGATGATTATCGGTGAGTTTGCAAATATTTTCTCACCTCCAAACGCGAATTTTACGTCCTTAAAAGCCCCTCCCGATAAGATCGCCACAAAGAATGTAATAACGAATAATATCGCGAAGTAAATGTAGGTGGACATCGATTTCAGCAACCGTCTCACCTCAAACGAAAAAATAGAACCAAACATAGTTTTCTGGTTAAAGGGGTTAAGAGATATTTGAAAAATAGATGTCCTCAAGTGTTGTCTTTTCCTGTCTGAAGCCGTCGCCCGGGTCCATGTCGCTGTTTATATACACCATCATAAGCCCGCCGGATAGTTTCGCGAGCACCATTTTATATCGCGACTGGTAGCTCGCCACTTCATCTTTCTTCACACGTTTGCTCCATATCTTATGCTCCAGGCCTTGCACCAGTGCTTCGGGGTTGCCGCGCTGCACTACCTTCCCGCCCGATATTATGGCCATGTCGTTACACAGTTCACTCACATCATCCACAATGTGGGTAGACAGGATAACGATGATATTTTCACCTATCTCGCTCAGCAGGTTGTTAAATCGCAGTCGCTCGGCAGGGTCCAGGCCGGCCGTCGGCTCATCCACAATTATCAGTTTCGGATTTCCGATCAGCGCCTGCGCAATACCAAACCGTTGTTTCATACCGCCGGAGTAGCCTCCCAATGCCTTGCTCCGGTGGTTATATAAATTCACCTGTTCCAGTAGTGCCTTCACAAGGTCTTTCCGCTCTTTATCATTGGCTATTCCTTTCAGTCGCGCTATATAGTGCAGCATTTCCTCCGCCGATACCTTGGGGTACACACCAAATTCCTGTGGCAGATACCCCAGCACTTTCCTGAGTTCCTGTTTCTGTTTACTGACATCAATGCCGCCAAACATTATACTGCCGGTATCTGCATCCTGCAGCGTGGCTATTGTCCGCATCAGCGTCGACTTGCCAGCGCCGTTTGGCCCAAGTAAGCCAAACATCCCATTGGCAATATCAAGTGAAACATCCTTCAGCGCCTGCACGCCGTTCGGATATGTTTTTGAGAGGTTGGAGATCCGTAACATTTTTGTTGGTTTGAGATTACAGTTGTTAAAGTAAGACTTTTTATATAAAACATCCGGCCTTTATGATTTTTTTATGCCGGATATAACATGCCCATGCTGCCGCAGCACTATTTTGTCTACACGAGTGTCCTTGCTTTTCACGAATTCAAATTCCGCACCGTACTTTTTGGCAGTGAACGTGTTTTCGCTTACAGGCACGATCAGTCCCTTTTCCTGTCCGGTGCACTGCACGTAAATGCTGTCGCCGTCCAGTGAAACGTTCATCACGAAATCGGGCGTCACTTCGTATGCACCTGTGTACTGGCTTAGTAGCTCTTTGTTAAGTTTTACCGCCGGCTTGTCAAACTGCTTTTTATACTCGGCTGTATTCTCCTTTATCTTTCTGTATATGCGTCCAA